>PCUD01000151.1:27622-34784 GCA_002786785.1 Ignavibacteriales bacterium CG18_big_fil_WC_8_21_14_2_50_31_20
CAAACCAAAAAAGATGGTTTAACATTTTCAAAAGGTACGCTTGAAGTACTTGCTGATGGTTATGGTTTTCTACGTTCATCATCCTATAATTATTTACCTTCTCCTGATGATATTTATGTTTCACCTTCTCAAATAAAAAGATTTCACATGCGCACTGGTGATTTTGTAAGTGGGCAAGTTCGACCTCCAAAAGACCAAGAGAGATTTTTTGCTTTACTTCGTGTTGAAGCCATGAACGGAAAAGATCCTGAAGAGATGAGAAACAGAACCTTATTCGACAACCTAACACCTCTTTACCCAACCAAAAAACTAAATCTTGAATCAGCCCCTGGTGAATATGGAATGCGTATAATGAATATGTTATCACCAATTGGTAAAGGTCAAAGAGGTTTAATAGTTTCACCACCAAAATCAGGCAAAACTGTTTTACTTCAAAAAATTGCCAATTCAATTGCTAGAAATCATCCAGAAGTTCAGTTAATTATGTTGCTCATTGATGAGCGTCCTGAAGAAGTTACCGATATGCAGCGTTCGGTTAATGCAGAAGTTATTAGCTCAACATTTGATGAACATGCAGAACGTCATGTGCAAGTTGCAAATATGACAATTGAAAAAGCAAAAAGGTCAGTTGAAGCGGGTGAAGATGTTGTAATTCTTCTTGATAGTATAACTCGTTTAGCTCGTGCTCACAATACTGTTGCCCCACATAGCGGTAGAATTCTTTCTGGTGGTGTTGATTCAAATGCACTTCAAAAACCAAAAAGATTTTTTGGTGCAGCACGTAACATTGAAGAAGGTGGAAGCTTAACAATTATTGCAACAGCTTTAATTGAAACTGGAAGTAGAATGGATGACGTAATTTTTGAAGAATTTAAAGGTACCGGAAATATGGAATTAGTTCTTGACCGTGCTTTATCTGATAGAAGGGTTTTCCCAGCAATAAATGTTAATAAATCAGGCACAAGAAAAGAAGAATTGATTATGAATGAAGAAGAACTTAATAAAGTTTGGATACTAAGAAAGTTATTAAGTGATTATGACTCAATAGATGCAATGGAATTTTTAATAGATAAATTACGTGGAACTAGAAGTAATAAAGAATTTATAGAAAGTATGAATAGCTAATATTCAAAAAAGCTTTTACTTAAGGCTTATCAATTTGGTAAGCCTTTTTTTATTATATTAACCAATAAAATTAAAAACCAATTATTGATTTGAATAAAAATTATTTACATAAAAGTATTATTGCTCTTTTTCTTGCATTGTTTCTGTTTACCAATATACATGGACAGAATAAACATGAAATGAATAAGAAACATCCAAAACTTCCGGTCTTTATTGAGACTCATATTTTCCCTGCAGAAAATATTTTTAATTGCGTCTTATCATATAAAATTCCATATAGCAATGTTTTGTTTGTAAAAGAAAATAATCATTATTCTTCTGGTTATACTATCTCTTTTGAAGTTTATGAAAAGGAAAAATTTGTTAAACGAATTTATAGTTCAAATAATATATTTGTGGATAATTACTCTGAAACAATGAGTGAAAATATTTACAGCGAAGGTATTACTTTATTAACTATTGCAAAAGGGAAGTATATAATAAAACCTTCAATAATACTTAACAATACTGATATTGAAGCAAAAATTAAACCTATTGAATTGCTTGTTGATTCAACTCAGATTTACGCACCAATTTTTGTTAAGGATGTAAGTCAATTTTGTGATAGCTCAAAATTCCAATTGGTTAATTTCCAAAACTCAATTCCATTTTCGGATGAACAGTATCATATGCTAATTCCATCTTTTTCAGAAAATGAAAAGTCAATTTTTATAGAGTTTACTCAACAGAATAAGAGTATTATTAAAATAAAAATTAATGACCATATCTTTCTCAATGAAAAGATAGAATCATGCAACGGTAAACTGATGATTAATAAAAATTCTAATTTGCCGTTGGTCAAATTCTTTAAAGTTAATTTTGTTAATCAAAAATTAGAAGAAGGTGAAGTTAAGCTTAATGTTAAAATCGGTTCTAAAAATTTAGAATTCCAATTTCAAGTATTATGGTTTGAAAAACCAAATTCATTATCTGATATTGAAGAAGCAATTGAGTACTTAAAAATAATTGGTTTAAATACCAAAACCGATAGCCTTTTAAACTTTAAAGATGAAAAACAATACGATGCCCTTTATAATTTTTGGGCAAAATATGACGATGATACTACAACGGCGTTTAATTCGGTTTTTACAGAATTTTATTCTCGAATCGATTATGTAAAAAAGGAGTTTAACTCACTTGGTAAAAACGACGCAATTGAAACTGATAGGGGAAAAATTTATATAAATTATGGAAAACCTGATAATATAATTAGGACTTTTAATGAAGTTTACGATGTAATTGAAGTTTGGGAATATTTTGAATTAAATGAAAATTTTTATTTTTCCGATAAAACTGGTACTGGAAAATTTGAAAGGATAAAGTAATTGAATAATTTTATTTTTACTTGTGGTGATATAAATGGAATAGGTCCAGAAATTTCTATTAAAGCAATTAATAAACTTTATTCTGAAGAAAAATATAAACTTACTTTAGTTATACCCAAAAACGTATTTGAATATTATAGAGAGGAAATTCCAATTACATTTCCATATAATATTTCAGATTCAGTTTTAAATTCTGACATCCTCAATGGTAAAGTTTCTATTTTGGATATTGGCGATTCGGAACTTAAAGTTGGTAAAATAACTCAAAACTCAGGATTAAGTAGTTATAATGCAATAATGAAAGCGCATGAATTGATTAAAAATCAATTAGGCTCCGCTATGATTACATCCCCAATTTCGAAAGAAGCTTGGTTGAAGGGTGGAATTGAATTTACTGGACATACTGAATTATTGGCAAATCTTACTAATGTTCAAAATTATGCAATGATGTTTATATCAAAAGGATTTAAAGCATTATTGACAACTATTCATATACCAATTAATTCAATTTCTTCAAATATTTCAATTCAAAAAATTATGAATACAGTTTTGCAAGCTCATATAACATTGGAAAACGATTTGAAAATTAAAAATCCAAGAATTGCTGTGCTTGGGCTCAATCCACACGCTGGTGAAAATGGACAGCTTGGAAATGAGGAAATAGATATAATAATTCCAGCAATTAAAATGATTAGGGAACAAGGAGTTAGTGTGGAAGGTCCCTTTGTCCCAGATGCTTTTTTTGGAACTAAATCACATAATAAATTTGATATTACAGTAGGAATGTATCACGACCAAGTTCTTATTCCATTCAAACTTTTGAGCTTTAATGAAGGTGTAAATTATACTGCAGGACTCCCGATTGTTAGAACTTCACCCGATCATGGAACTGCATTTGACATTGCACAAAAATTAGTTGCAAATCCAAATAGTATGATTGAATCTTTTAATTGGGCAAGGGAAATTGTGAAAAATCGTAATTGTTCATTTTCAAAATTTTAGTTATGCAAAGAGACCCTTATAAATTAGTCGCTAATATTTATGATCACTTAATGAAAACAGTCGGTTATGCTGAGTGGGCTAAATATATTTCGGAATTAAGGGAATTTTATGCTCCAAAATCAGAAACATTTTTGGAAATAGCATCTGGTAGCGGAAAATTGGCATTTTATTTAAATAGAGTTTTCAAAAATGTTATCTTGTTGGATATTTCCAAGAGTATGCTATTAAGAATTGATGCGGGCTTAAATCGTGTTTGTGCAGATATGATTTCTCTTCCATTTAAAGCGAAATTTGATTTTATATACTCAACATTTGACAGCATTAACTATTTACTAGATGCAAATGATTTACAAAAATATTTTAATGAAATTCATAAAATATTAAGCAAAGATGGAGTTTTTACTTTTGACGCATCACTGGAAAACAATAGTCTAAAAAATTTGAAACGATTAAATAGAAGAGAGAAATTCCAGAATATTTTATATATTCAAAATAGTTTATACGATGTTGAAAAGAAAATTCACATAAATAAGTTTAAAGTTAAACTTGATAATGGTGAAATATTTGAAGAAGTTCATTTACAAAAAATATATAATTTTGAATTATATTTTGAGCTGATTGAATTTGCTGGTTTAAAGGTGATTAATTGTTTTAACACTTTTACTTTTGATGACGCAAATAAAAACAGTGAACGAATCCAATTTATTTTAAAGAGAAAACATGCTTAGTTTTAATAACGTAGAATTTAATTTTAAGAACCAACCCGTATTTAATAATTTAAACTTTGAAGTTGCTGAAAGCGAATTTGTATTCCTAATTGGAAAAAGTGGGGCTGGCAAAACTACTTTGCTTCAAATGATTTATATGAACATTATACCACAGAGCGGTTATGTTCAATTTGATGTATATAGCAGTGATACAATTAAGCCAAGAAAGCTTCCTAATTTGAGAAGAAATATTGGTATAATTTTCCAAGATTTTAAACTGTTGGAAGATAGAACTGTGTTTGAAAATCTTGCATTTGTTTTAGAAATAACAGGAGCAAAACGGAGAGAAATTAAACATAAAGTTTATCAAGTGCTTTCTGAAGTTGGGTTGTCGCACAAACAAAAAAATAAAATGAATCAGTTATCTGGTGGTGAAAAACAGAGAATTGCAATTGCTCGGGCTATAATAAATGAGCCTAAGTTAATAATTGCAGATGAACCAACAGGAAACTTAGACCCCGAAACTTCAAAGGAAATTTTGGATATTTTATATAAAATTAGTGTGCGGGGAACTTCTGTATTAGTGGCAACTCATAATTATGAATTAGTGAAAAAATATAAAAGTAGAATTGTAAGATTAATTGATGGAAAAGCGGAACAAGTTAATGATTCAAGCCAATTATAATAAATAACAAAAGACAAAAGATAAATTTCAAACAAATAACAAAAACAAATAGCTAAACCCCAAACTCATTATCTTTGAATAAATCATGCATTAAAGAGTTCGGATATTAGAAATTGAAATGTGGATATTTGGTTTTGTGGGTTATAATTTTGTTTTTGTGGTTTGTTATTTGCTTTTTCAAAGCTAATTTTATTCGTAAACAAAACTATGGACTTGCAGTCCATAGTAATTTATTCATCAAAATATTTTGATATATTCTGCAATATATTTTCTGTCACTTTTTCAACTGAAGCAGTTCCATTCAAAACTGCAACTTTGTACTTCTTTTGATAATAATTAATCACTGGAAGCGTAGTTTCTTCAAAAATATCAAGACGTTTTTTTACTACTTCAATGTTATCATCTTTCCGCTCAATAAAGGAACCAATTGCACCACAATTTGGACATATATTTGCGTCTGGAATATCATTTAGATTAACAATTGTTTCGCATTTATTACAAAATCTTCTCTGAGTTAATCTGTTAACTATACTTTCGAAATCTGCTTCAAGAATAATAAAAAATGGGTTAGTGATTCCTAAATCAGAAAAAATGGAATCCATAATGTTACATTGTTCAATTGTTCTTGGAAAACCATCCAATATGAAGCCTTTTTTATAATCCATATTTGATAAAGTTTCTTTTACTAATCCACCCATGAGTGTATCAGAAACTAAATCACCCCTATTCATCACTTCTTTTGCTGCAAGGCCTAATTCGGTTCCTCTGGCAACAGATTCTCTTAAAATATCACCAGTGGATATATGTTTAATATTATACTTTTGTGATAGAATTTTAGCTTGAGTTCCTTTACCAACTCCAGGTGCACCGAAAATAATAATTTGCATGGCAACAATAATTTATTAAATGATAACGCAAAATAATTTAACTTAAATTTAATTACAACCATAAAAATAAAATGTATTAAAAAATTATTGTTTTCTTTTGGAACTAAAATAATTTTGTAATAGTAATTTTGACTCATTTTCATAAATTCCAGAAATGATAGATATTTTATGATTTAATTTGTTTTCGTCAGGAATATTATAAATTGAACCACATGCCCCAGTTTTGGGTTCATAAGTTGAAAAATAAATATTTTTAATCTTTGAAAGGAAGGAAGCTCCAGTACACATTAAACAAGGCTCAACTGTAACATATAAATCACAATCCTCGAGAACCTTGCTTTGTAAATTGTTTGATGCAGCCGTAAGTGCAATAATTTCCGCATGAGCAGTTGCATCTTTTAATTTTTCTACTTGATTGTAGCCTTTACCTATTATTTTACCATCTTTAACAACAACTGCACCAATTGGAACTTCGTCTTCATTGGCAGCAATTTCGGCAAGTTTTAAGGCTTCGAACATAAATTTATAAGATTTTTCGCTAAAAAGCATGTGATGAGCAACCCAAAATTACTTAATCGAAAAGTTTAAGAAGTACGCCCGGAAGGATTCGAACCCTCGACACCCAGAGCCGAAATCTGGTGCTCTATCCAGCTGAGCTACGGACGCATTAATATATTAAAACTATTTTGTACACCCATGAGGATTCGAACCTCAAACCTTTTGATTCGTAGTCAAATGCTCTATCCAATTGAGCTATGGGTGCATACATATCTTAGCAAAATAAGATAACAAATATAGGACTTTTAAAAATAAACACAAAAAATATTATCTTTAATTAATAATAGACAAATTATCCATTTTAAACTTGACAAATTATCCTATTTAGTTTATTTTAAGTCAGTTTATAATTATAAATTATAAACTATCAGCCAATGACAATTTTTAAAATTTATATAGGTGTATTATGAAACAGAAATTTTCTTTATTTAAGGTGTTGATATTTCTATCGCTGTGGATAGTATCAAGTATTAATGCACAAACTTATACAGTGAATCTCTCGCTAAATGGTGCTTCACCAATTGCTGAAAACGGTGGAACTATTGATGTTGAAGCGTCATTTACTGAACTAGCAAGTTCAGCTGCAGATGCTGATATTATTGTTAATATTACATGGACTGGTGCAACAGGTGATGTAGTTGGAGAAACGGATATTACAATTCCTAACGGTACTGCTGAAGGTGTTTTTATTCCACTAACAATTACATCAAGCGATGATATTTTTTTGGAAGGAACTGAAAGCGTAACAGCAACAATTTCAGGTTTTACATATTTAGGTGCTGGTGCAGTCAATATTGGAACACCAACTTCATTTGATATTACAGATGACGAAAC
>PCUD01000019.1:0-3424 GCA_002786785.1 Ignavibacteriales bacterium CG18_big_fil_WC_8_21_14_2_50_31_20
CTTGCTGGATCAGCAATATAGGTTGGATTTGGATATATGGCGAAAAATAAATATTGAATTGCTCTTGGACGATAACCATCCCATATTTTAATTCCAATTCCTTTAGGATAATTTTTTCCGTTATGCGATGTAACAGTTCGTAAATAATCTTGTGCAAGCTTTAGTGCATTAGCCATTTTTAACAAAACCAAAGTTTCGTTACAAGTATAAAATTTAGGAAGAGGAATATCACCTTTTGTTGGAATATTTAAGAAACTATGATTTGGTGTTGAGTAACGTAAGTCAATAGCAATGTCTGGAATTAAATCTTTGGGATTTACTAATTCGTCAAGCCCAGTTTGCGCAAATAAAAGTATTGGCAAAAACGTGAGAAAAGCGACTATCAGTTTCATGTTTTACTCGCATTATTATTATAAAATGTAAAGTAAAAATATAAAACTAAAAACAAAGATATCAATATATTTGAATAACTTTGCTTTGCAAAGAGTAATTACATTATTTCCACCCAAAAATATTTTTCAAATTATGGGAAAAAGAATTGAGTAATTGTTAAAACAAAAAAAAGTGATGGAATTTAATCCACCACTTTTTAATAATCAATTTACATAGTTAAAGACATAATAGATTTTGCAGTATGCAATCTGTTTTCAGCTTCGTCAAAAACTATTGAAATATTTGGATTATCTAAAATTTCATCAGTTACTTCGTTATTTCTATCTGCAGGAAGAGCGTGCATTAGTTTAACATTTTTGTTGGCAAGTTTAATTCTACGGTCGTCACAAATCCAATCTTTATGTTTTGCAAGATTTGATGCCATTTCGGTTTTGCAAGCAGCTTCGTTGTCTAAATATTCTTGAACTCCGTATGCTCCAAATCCACCCCAGTTTTTAGGAATAACAACATCCGCATTTTCAAATGCTGCGTCCATATCATTAGTAAACCTAATTGTGCTACCGCTGGCAGCAGCATTTTGCTTTGCCTTCTCAACAATATAATCACTTAACGGAAATTCCTTTGGATGTGCAATTGTTAAATCAATTCCATAACGAGGAAATAGCAAAGCTTGTGTTTGCGGAACAGAAAGTGGTTTTGAATGTGTATTAGCATAAGCCCAAGAAACCGTGACTTTAAGTCCTTTTGGATTTCTATCAAAATGTTCAAAAATTGTTTGTAAATCAGCCAGACCTTGAAATGGATGGTAAACATCATCCTGCAAAGACATAATTGGTTTTGTTGAAGAGGAAGCCATTTCATCAAGATATTTTTTACCAATTCCATAAAAGCAATTACGTACTGCAATTCCATGACCCATTCGTGACAGAATAATTGCGGTATCTTTAGCAACTTCGCCATGAGATATTTGCATTTTATCGGCAGTTAAATCGTGTGCATGTCCACCAAGTTGAGTCATGCCAGCTTCCATTGAATTTCTAGTACGTGTTGATTGTTCAAAGAAAATCATAAAAAGAGTTTTCCAAGGTAAATGTAAGTGTTGTTCCTCTCTGTAAAATTGATCTTTTAATTCAAACGATCTTTTAAATACTTCGTCCAATTCTTCTTTTGTCCAGTCTTCACAAGACAAGAAGTGTTTTCCTTTTAAATCCATTTATTTCTCCTATTCATAGAACACGGATAACACGGATTTCACAGTTGAAAGTTATTGTTTTGAGAAAGCCTATGCCATGTTTATCGGGTTCTTGCAAAAGCTTAGCAATAATCCAATTACCATGTTCGTTGTTATTAAATAATTTATTAATTGATATTCAATTTTTAGTAAAGTGATACAGTAACATTCAAATCTATATAAAGTTCTAGTGTTGCGTTACATTTGTAATGTCATTTCGAATCCCCGATGTTGTTTGTCGGGGTGAGAAATCTTAACCCTGCACATATTGAGATTTCTCAGTCACACAAAACGCTCCTTCGAAATGACAACCTTAGTATTTACGACATTACGTAGTAACATAACACTAGATTGTCAACTTCATTACTATTATGATTTACAAAATGTTTTATAATTTTCTTTGATAAAAATGTCATCTTGTGCAAATCCGTGTCATCCGTGTTCTATCAATACTTCATTACAAACATTGCATAAAACGCCGAAGCACCTTCAAGATCATCTATTGGAACTTTCTCGTTTGGTGCGTGGGCAAGAACTTCGTTTCCTGGTCCAAATCCAATTACTGGAATATCATAATATCCACGGATTGTAACACCATTTGTTGAGAAAGTCCATTTATCAACTTTTGGCGTTTTATTAAATATTTCAGTAAATGCTTCAACACCAGTTTTAACAAGGGGATGATCTTCTTCAAGCTTCCAAGTTGGGAAATATTTTTCCATTCCATACTGCAAACCAGTATATGCTGTTTCATTATATTCCAAGAGTTCAACTTTTGCATTCATATCTTTTACAATTTCTTTAATTTGATTTAATGCAAGCTCTTTATCCTCGCCCCAAGTTAAACGTCTATCAAGATGAATGCGTGCAAAATCTGAAACAGCACAGAGTGAAGGAGATTTAGATTTAAATTCAGAAATTGTAACACTACCTTTTCCAAGAAAATCGTCATTTGCAAGCCGCTCATTTAATTTCTC
This sequence comes from Ignavibacteriales bacterium CG18_big_fil_WC_8_21_14_2_50_31_20, assembly GCA_002786785.1. Lineage (GTDB taxonomy): Bacteria > Bacteroidota > Ignavibacteria > Ignavibacteriales > Melioribacteraceae > 1-14-2-50-31-20. The sequence continues at coordinate 2,602 of PCUD01000019.1, forward strand.
AATTTCGAGTGCGGCACGTGATGCCATATAAATTGCGTTCTTTCCTCTCTCTGGAGCTGAACCGTGTGATGAAATTCCAAAAAACGAAACTGTAATTTCCATTCTTCCACGATGACCACGATAAATGTTCATGTTTGTAGGTTCTGTAATTATAACACAATCTGGTTTTATTTTTTCTTCTTCAACAAGATATTTCCAGCAAAGTCCATCGCAGTCTTCTTCCATAACGGTACCAGTAACAAGAAGAGTTACATCTTCTGGAATTCCAATTTCTTTCAAAATTCGTCCAGCAGTTACTGCAGCAATTGGTCCGCCTTCTTGGTCAACAGTTCCACGACCATGAACGAAACCGTCTTTAATTTCACCACCGAGAGGATCAAAATCCCAGTTCTCAAGATTCCCCAAATCAACTGTGTCAATGTGACCGTCAATAGCAATAACTTTTTTGCCATTTCCTATTCTGCCAATTACATTTCCAAGACCATCAATTCTTGCTTCGTCGAAACCTGCTTGCTCCATCATTTGCTTAATTGCGCTTGCAACTTCCTTTTCACCGCCGCTTAAAGATTTCATTTTAATTATACGTGATAAATTTTCGGCTGTAAAATTGCGGTATTCTTTAGCTTTTGCATTAATTTGTTCTGCTATTGTCATAATAGTTCCTTATGTATTTGAGAACCAAATAGGTTACTCATTTCCAAATTTGTTAAATAATTTATTCCCTTGCTCAAATATCATTGAAGAAATATTTGCTTCGTCAATATTTACAAGATTAAAATCTCTCATTAAAACATTTCCATTTTGAATTACAGTTTTAACTTGT
>PCUD01000019.1:3484-5907 GCA_002786785.1 Ignavibacteriales bacterium CG18_big_fil_WC_8_21_14_2_50_31_20
TAATGATGGAAAATCTGGGAAAAATTGCTTCACAAATTTATGCTGATTAAAATAAGTTTTAATCATAAAACCAAAAGCATCATCAAAAGAAAACCCAGAATTGCGTAATTGTAAAAACAATTGCTTAAAAGAACGAGCTATATTTGCGTGCATTCCATCAGTTCCAACAAGAACTGGAGTAGAATTTGGAACCATTTTAAAATTTGGCAATCCAACAGCATTATTTAGATTTGAATCCAAATTATATGCAAGCGCAGCACCAGAAGATTTAAGAATTTGGTAATCTTTTTCTGTGAGATGAATTCCATGAGCAAGTATTGAATTTTTGTTGAGCAATTTAAAATCATTAAATCGCTCAATTGGATTTTTGCCAAACTTATTGTTACTTATTTCATTATCTGATTCATCTTCAGCGAGATGAACGTGAACTCCAATAGTTTCATTTTGGATAAACTCTGAAACTGTTTTAAGAGTTTCATCTTCAAGTGTAAACGAAGCATGCAAACCAAACATTGCCTTAATATTTTGGTTAGTGTTATTCAAAATGAAATTTTTATTTTCTTTAATAGCATTTTGTGAAAGCCTCTCATCATTTCTATCAGAAGTTTCAAAACATAAAACTCCACGAAGCCCAATGGTTTCAATAACATTTGCAATTATTGATAGACTTCCTTCTGTACTATTTGGCGAGGCATGATGATCAAAAATATAAGTAACACCATTTTTTATTGATTCCAAAACAGCCATTTGAGCAGAAGCTTTAACCATTTCTAAATCTAAATTAAGGTCTAACTTCCACCAAAGATTTTTAAGAATGTTTTGAAAAGAATTCATTTCGCCTTTTGCTGGCAAGCCTTTTGCAAGTCTGGAATAAATATGGTCGTGAAAATTTACCAAAGGAATAGTAACAACTCGTCCGCCAGCATCAATAATATTTTCGCCTATAGTAGATGAAATTTTATTCGATTCTTTTTCAATTATGGAAACAATTTTTCCATTCTCAATTTCGATATCACCAAATATTGGAATTATTGAATTCCCCTTAATTTGGGAAATCCAAGCATTTACTATTTTTATGTTTTTTTGATTCATGTTTCCTATAGTTACATTTCAGATACGAGTAACAAGTGTTGCGTTACATTTGTAATGTCATTTCAACTCCCCAACTTAATTTGTTAGGGTGAGAAATCTTAACCATGCACATATTGAGATTTCTTAGTCACACAAAACGCTCCTTCGAAATGACAGTTTTAGTATTTACGACATTACTTTTGGGCTAACCGAACCCAAAAACAAGTGTCATTCCCACACGTTTTTAGTGGGAATCTTAACCAAAAATTAGATTCCGTGTAAGAACATCACGGAATGACAGTCATTTATTTGACTGAGATAAAATTAAATTAACTTCTAATCTGTTTATCAGCAACCATTGCATTAAAATCATCAATTAATTCATCCCATTTTTGAACAATACTAAATCGTTCTTCCCAATAATTTTCATCATACCACTGAGCATTAAGTTCGGCAACGTCCTTTCCTTGTTGTTCAATCCATGTAAAATATTTTAAGTTATGAATAGCTTTTTTATCGTAATAAGAAAGCTCTTTGAAATAATCGATACTTTGGCGTTGCAAAGATGATTCAAAAACTTTTGCAGCATCCAGGCTAGTAAATTTACCGTTAGCAATATTCATTTCTTCTAATCTTGATAGGTACATATCCGCTGAATCAGTAAATACTGTAAAGATTACATCATTTTCGTTGTATTCAAAATATTTTGCAAGTTTAATTGCGCTTAAAACATTGCTAATACTTGAAATACCAAGTAAAGGTAATTTTTCAATAACACTATTTTCAATTCCAAGACTTGCTAGATATTCATGCCCTTCTTTGTCGTTAAATAACCTTAAAAGACGCATAGCATCTTCATCATCAATTGCAGCAACTGCATCTGTATTTCTTACATTATGCACCCATGGCACATGTTTATCGCCAATTCCTTCTATTCTGTGACCACCGAAGCCATTATTTAATAAGGTTGGACATTGAAGCGCCTCGGACGCAACAACTTTTAAATCTTTAGAAATATTCCTTAAATAATCGCCCGCTGCAATAGTTCCAGCAGAACCAGTTGCACTTACAAAACCACTAAGTCTTTGAGTACTATTTTTAATTTTATTAAACAGTTTTTCAATTGTGTAACCAGTTATTTCATAATGCCAAATTGAATTACCAAATTGGTCAAATTGATTGAAAATTAAATATTTATCACTCTGTGCAACTAGTTCGTGACATTTATCATAAATTTCTTTTACATTACTTTCACAACCTGGTGTTGCGTAAACTTCGTCAGTTCTTTCTCGTAGCCAATTAAAACGTTCCTTACTCATTTCTTCTGGAAGAATTGCAACGGAATGAACTCC
>PCUD01000062.1 GCA_002786785.1 Ignavibacteriales bacterium CG18_big_fil_WC_8_21_14_2_50_31_20
CTTCAAGGTGTTTTTCCTGTTCATTAATTCTGTATTCGCTAATTATACCTTTTAGTGTTTCAGTTTCAAAACCATTTTTAACATCCGAAGGAACACCGTTTATAATAATTAAATTTTTGTTTTTAAATTTAATCTCAAATCCAAGCTTTATTAGATAAGGATTAATGGTTTGTAACAATTCATAATCTGCAGGATCTAATTTCAATTCTTCAGTAAATAATAATTGTTGTGAAAAAGGCATATCAGCATCAAAGGAATTAATTGCTTTATCATAAAGAATTCTTTCGTGGGCAACATGCTGGTCAATAACCATTAAACCGCTTCTTATTGGTGATAGAATATATTTATTATGAAGAGAAATTATGAATGATGTTGAATTTTCTTCGGTATTATCTGTTGCAATATTAGATGAATGCTGATAAACATTATCCTCAAATGGATGATTTGAACTACTATTTGTAATTTCTCGTTTAAGATTTGGATTAATACTGCTAAACAAAAGGTCGATTTCTTCCTCTTTAAATATGCCTTTATTCTCTCTTTTTTGATTAAAGTTAAAACTTGAATTTGGTCTGTTACTAAAATCCCCTTTTGTGATATAATCGTTATTTTCTAATTTTAATGAAGCATTAATTTCTGGACTATCACTAAAACTAACATTTGGGACTAAATCATACTGTCCAATCGTTTTGCGGATAATTGCTTTAACAAAATTGTAGATACTTCTTTCGTCATCAAACTTAATTTCCATTTTTGCTGGATGAACATTTATATCAACTCTTTTTGTATCTATATCAATAAATAAGATAAAAAAGGGATATTCCCCTTTATCAAGCAAATGATCGTAAGCGGTAAAAACAGCATGATTAATGACTTTGCTTACAACAAAACGTTTATTGATAAAAAGGAATTGTTCACCTTTGTTTTTTCGAAGATATGTCGGTTTTGCTATGTAGCCTTTAATGTTCAAATAATCGGTGTTTTCTTCAACTTCAATAAGACCATTTAAAATATTTTCATCAATTATTTGCTTTACTCTTTCTTCTAAATCTGTTGAAACAAAATTAAAAACCAATTCTTCATTGTTCCAAAACTTAAAAGCAATATCAGGATAACTTAGTGCAATTCTTTTGAATGCATCAGTAATATGTTTTAACTCGGTTGAATTGGTCTTTAAAAATTTACGGCGTCCTGGTGTGTTGTAAAACAAATTTTTAACACTAATTGAAGTCCCTTTAGGGTAATTACCCTTTTCTATTAAAATATTATCAGATTCTTCAATTGCAAGTAGAGTTCCAAGAATACTGCTATTTTGGGAGGTTTTAATTTCCACTTTTGCCACGGAAGAAATTGAACTTAGTGCCTCTCCTCTAAAACCGAATGTTCTTATTTCATCCAAATCTTCAACAGAAAATATTTTGGAAGTAGCGTGGCGTTTAATGCTTTCTACTGCATCAGATTCTGACATTCCACAACCATTATCAACAACCTGAATTAATGTTTTTCCAGCAGCTTTAATAAATATTTCTATATAGTTTGCTCCTGCATCAATTGAGTTTTCAAGCAACTCCTTTAAAACTGAAGCTGGACGTTGAACTACTTCGCCTGCAGCGATTTTATTTGCAATGTTATTGGGTAATATTTTTATTTTATTTTCTGCATCAACCATTATTTTTACTAATCCTAATCTTTAGCTATTCTTCTAATATATTTTTCAACATTGAAAGTTTTATTATGTATTATTTCTGTAAGTTCCCAATCATTTTTGTCAATTTCTGGAAAGTATTTATCACCGTCAACAATAATTGGTATCCTACTAATTAGTAATTCATCAGCTTCGCTAAAAGTCTGAAAATAAATTTCACTCCCACCAATTATAAATAGTTTTTCAAAGTCTAATTTATATGCATAATGTAAAGCTTCTATAATGGAAGTAAAGTAAAATATATTTCCTGAATTTTCTCTTTTTGTTTTTGAGATTACTATATTAATTCGATCAATAAGAGGCGAACCAATAGATAGAAAAGTTTTGCTCCCCATCAATACAGCATTATTTATTGTTGTTTCTTTAAAATAATTTATTTCCTCTTTATTATCCCAAGGGATTTTTTGATTACACCCAATAACATTATTTATTGAAATTGCTGCAATAATTATTTTTTTCATTTAATCATAAACCTAAATAACGATTAGTAAAAAAGCATACTAATATTTACCAAGGAATTCGAATTTTTAAGTCATTCATTTTATTTTCAAATTCCCAACGTTCCATATTAAATGTTAATTCGTCATTTTTATATTTTAACCAACCATATTCAATAGCACGTTGTTTTGCTTCATCTAATTTTGAATTTGCAAGTAATGATAAAAGTTCTAATTCAAAGCCAGAGAATTCCTTTGAATTTAATGCGTATTCTTCAAATGCTTCCCAAGCAATTGGGGCCCATCTTTTTACTATTTCATTTCCAATTGTGTTTGCATATTCTCTTATTTCTAATTGTGCATTTTTTTCCATCCTTAACTCTAAGAAATGAAGAAGGTTATGTAAATCTATTTTCCAATATGCTTCAGTATATGTTGATAGTGGTAAATCCTTACGAGCCTGTTCTCTTGCAACACCTTGTGCAACCCGTTTATTATAAATCTCACGAGTTTTTTCATGTAGATATTTTTCATCTGCTGTCATCTCGTTACCAATTTTAGCATCAAAAAAGCCTGAACTGCCTTGTTTGTTATCAGTTGATTGCATTCGCCATTGATCTGGATATGTTGTTTGCGCAGATTCGATAGCTAATGAATATCGTGTTGAATATTCATTTACATTTGCAGTTCTGTGTCTAATCCATTGACGCCAAGCATCCATTGGTATTCTTATATGAAGTTTTATTTCACACATTTCAAATGGTGTAGTATGACGATGGCGTAATAAATATCTAATCAAACCTCTATCTTGACTTACCTGTTTAGTCCCTTTTCCATAAGAAACACGTGCCGCCTGCACAATTGATTGATCGGAACCAAGATAATCAATAACACGAACAAATCCATCATCAAGGATTTTAAATGGAATTCCTAATATGTCATCTAATGCCTTAACTCTAATTGGTTCTAATTTTTCAAATTTATTTTCATTATCCATACTAATCCTTAATTTAATTCTTTATATATCTCTATTAATTTGTTCTTTGTAATTAATAATTCATGAGAGATGATTTTTACTTCACCTATTACTGGCATAAAATTGGTGTCTCCATTCCATCGGGGAACAATATGAAAATGAAGATGGGTATCAATCCCGGCTCCAGCAGCTTTTCCAACATTTGCTCCAATATTAAATCCATGTGGGTCATAAAGTTTTGTTAAAGCCTCTGTGGCAAGAGTAATTTGTTTTGTTATTTCAGCAAATTCATCTGTAGTTATTTGGTTAATTTTAAAAATATGACGCTTTGGAACAACCATTAAATGCCCATTATTATATGGGTAAAGGTTCATAATTGTAAATGCTTTTTTCCCTCTGTGAATGACAAGACAATTATCATTTTCTATATTTTCATTTATTGAATGACAAAATACGCAGGCATTTTCATCTTTTTTTTCTTTGAAAGCGTCAATATATTGAGATCGCCAAGGTGACCACATTCTTTCCATAAATTTCCTTTGTTTTAAATATAAAAGAAACCCAATTTAAATAAATTGGGTTTCTAAAGAAAATAATATTTTTGAAAAGGTTATTCTTCTTCTTTTGCTTTTTTGAATTCTTCAATAACCTTATCTTGGGCATCTTTTGGCATTTCTTCATAGTGCGAAAAAGCACGTAAGTGAACTCCGCGTCCAGATGTTAAGCTTCTTAAATGCGTAGAATATTTGTAAAGTTCTGATAATGGAACTTTTGCTTTAATTACTTGAAAAGGCCCTTCAGCTGCCATACCCGATATTTTTCCTCTTCTACTAGAAAGATCTCCCATAACATCACCCATATATACTTCAGGAACCTTAACAGAAACATCATAAATGGGTTCCAGTAACATAGGTTTTGCTTCTAAAAATCCTTTTTTAAATGCATTTACTGTAGCAAGCTTAAATGAAACTTCGTCAGAATCAACATTGTGATATGATCCAAAATGCAGAGTTGTTCTAATATCAACAACTTTACTTCCAGTTAAAATACCTTTTGCTGTAATTTCGTGCAATCCTTTTTCAACAGCTGGAATAAAATTTCTTGGAACAACACCACCAACAATTGCATCAACAAACTCTATTCCTGTTCCTCGAGGTAATGGTTCTAATTTTAGAACAACATGACCATATTGTCCTCTACCACCAGATTGCTTTTTATGTTTGTATTCAGCATTTTCAATAACTGCTTTTATTGTTTCACGATATGGAATTTTTGGTTCAATTAAATCAACTTCAACTTTATATCTATCTTTTAGCATTTTTACTGCTAAATCAAGCTGTAACTCACCTTGACCAGATATAATTGTTTGACCAAGTTCTGGGTCGAAATGGACTTTAACTGTAGGATTTTCTTCGTGGAATATGTGTAATCCACTAGATATTTTATCTTCGTCACCTTTTGAGCGAGCTGAAACAGCAGCACGAATAGTAGGTGCTGGATAATCAATATCGTCAATAAGCACAGAATAATTTTTGGAAGATAAAGTATTTCCTGTATGAGTATCTTTTAATTTTACAACTGCTCCAATATCACCAGCTGTTAACTCACTAACTTCTTTTCTATTTTTACCATTTAAGATAAAAAGCTGCCCAAGTCTTTCAGTTTTGCCACGTGAAGTATTAAGAATATCCATTCCAGTTTTTAATTTACCAGAAAATACTTTAAATACAGAAAGCTCGCCAACATGAGGTTCAGAAAGTGATTTGAATACAAAAGCAGTAGGCTCGCCATTAGTATCACATTTAATTTCAACTTCATTATCACTACCTAACATTTTAGCTTTATTTCCAACTCTTTCTATAGGAGATGGAAAGTAATTTATAGCAAAATCTAAAAAGTTTGCAATACCTACTCCTTTTGCTGCTGAAACTGCAAAAACTGGCATAATAGATCTGTTTATAATTGCAGCTTTTAGACCTTGTTTTAATTCAGATTCGTTTAAAGTCCCTTCTTCAAAAAATTTATTCATTAATTCTTCGCTTGATTCAGCTATTTTTTCAACAAGTTCTTCTCTCATTTTTTCTGCTTTTGCCTTATGAGTTTCAGAAATAGCTTTCTCTGTAAATTTTTTACTCTCAGCAGAATCAAAAACAATTTCTTTCATTTTAATTATATCGATTACCGTATTAAAATTTACACCTTCATTAACAGGAAAAGAAATAATTGTTGCATCATTATTTAAACGATCTTTTGCCATCTCAAAAGTTTCTTGAAATTTCGAATGCTCATTATCTACTTTATTAATTAAAATTGAAGCAGGCATTTTATGCTTTGCCACATTTTCCCAAGTAACTTCTGTTCCAACCTCAACGCCTTCTGCCGATTTAATAACAGAAACTGCAACATCTGTTACATGTAAAGCGGCACTTACTTGACCAGTAAAATCAGAATAACCTGGAGTGTCAATTAAATTAATTTTAGTATCTTTCCATTCAATATGAAGTGGTGTTGCAGATAATGATATCTGTTTATCAATTTCGTTTTTATTATAGTCAGAAGTAGTATTACCCTCATCTATACTTCCAATTCTGTTAATTTCTCCAGAATTATATAAAATTACTTCTGACAATAAAGTTTTTCCGCTACCACCATGACCAATAAATGCAATATTTCTAATAGCATCAGGATTAAATACTTTCAAATTACCTCCAAATTTGCTTAATAACTGTTATTATTTTAATTCATTTATAAACGAAGTTGCTGCTTTAAAGATGGCTCTTAAGTTGGTGACTAAATTTCTAGCATTTGATTTGGGTGAAGACTTTTCTGCTTTTGATAGAAAAGAGCCTCCAAACTTATTTTTAACTTTTACTAATATATCATTTGCAAAATCTGTTTGTTCTTTAGCAAAATGTACAATAGAATTCCCAGAATTTGTTAAATCTTGCAAATCGGAAAGTAAAGGAGTTATTTTTGAATCTAACTCCTTTATTTCTGTTTCTATTATTTCAAGAGTAGTAAAAAGTCTATTAACAAGTTTAATTAAATATAAACCAAGTACCGACGCAATAATGAGCAATATTGCAATTAGTATATCAACAAGTGCCATTAATTAAGCGTCCTCACTTACTTCAGATTTGTATGTGTCTAAACCTTTTTTAATAGCTGATTTTAATTTTTCACCTTTATCATTAACTTTATTTTTCCCAAGTTCAACAATATCATCTGTTTTATGCTTAGCTACATCAAGTATTTTTTCGGCTTCATCTAACAAAGCATCAACTTTTACTTTTGCCTCTGCAACTAATTCTTCCGATTTTTTTTTGCCATCATTAATTAATTGATTGGCTTTAACTTTGGCATTTCTAATGTATTCTTCTGTATCTTCAAGATAATCATTAGAAATATCTTTTATTTCTCCTCTAAGTTCTTTCCCAGATTTAGGTGCATATAATAATCCAAGTAATGATCCAACAATTGAACCTGTTAAAAAACCAATAAGTAGACCTTTTCCAACTCCATTATCATCTGCCATAATTTCCTCCAAATTTATTTTAAAAAGTAATGTAAAATAATTATTGAAGTAAGTAAATACAAAAGAAATCGTAACATTTTTTATTTTTTACTTCAAAATTTTTTAATTCAATTTATGCAATAGTCTTACAAATTACTGAAATTATTTTTCCGACTTATTAAATTTATACAAACTAATTGATCCAATTATTAACGCAAACCAAAGTGTTGTAACTCTAATAATTAGAGTTGAACTCACAGCAATATCTTTATCAATCCCATTTTTAATTAAAAGATAAGTAATTGAGCCATCAGTAATTCCCAATCCACCAGGTAAAAATGATATTGACCCAATAAATATTGAAAACAAATAAGAAAAAAAAGACCAAACAATTGAAAAATTTATATTAAATTTACTTAGAATTAAATAAAAGCCAAAACACTCTATTATCCAAATCACTACGCTTAGTAGAAACATTAGTGCAAATGGTTTAGGTTTTAGTAGTTCCCGCGAATTAGCAATGGATAATTTTAATGATTCTAAATATTTTTGAAGAAGTTTAATTGCACCAAGTTTATCAATTAACCAATTACTAACGTTTTCATTTAGTAACAAAAACAAACTGAACAATACTAATAAAAATGTAGCTATTAAAATTATCATTCCCTTATTTAATAAATCAAATCCCATAATAATTAGAAAAATTAATGCAAATATTTCAGTAATTCTTTCAGCAAATACAATTGGAATTGTCCTACTCGTCGGTGTTCCATTTAGCTGTTTAATCATGTACGATTTAATTATTTCGCCAATTTTGCCTGGTGTTATGCTCATTGTTAAAGATGACATAAATATTTGGAATGAATCTGATACTTTAATATTAACTTTAATTAGCTTTAAATAATATTGCCATTTTAAGAATTTGAACAAAAATGATATATATATTATTGCTAAAACTATTGGGAAATATTCCCACTTGAACGAAACCAATGTTGAAAAAACAATTTCAATATTTCCATAAATGGACAAAGCTAAATAGAGGACAATTGCGACAATAATTGCAATAAAAATATTTTTTAATATTTTATTTTCCAATCATATAACCTCATTAAGTGAAGTATATAATTTTGCTAAAGGAAGCCCAACAACATTGTAATAGCACCCATTTATTTTTGAGATGAAAACTGCTCCAAAATCATCTTGAATTCCATAAGCACCAGCTTTATCCATGGGACTTCCAGTTGCAACGTAATCATCAATTTCTTCAGTTTTTAAATTGCGAAAAGTAACTTCAGTTTTTTCATAGCTTACAATTACTTTTTCAGTAGTACAGTTTTTAACAGCAAAACCAGTATAAACAAAATGTTTATTATTACTTAATTTTTTGAGAATATTTTTCGCATCCTTACTATCCTTTGGCTTTCCAATAATTTCATTTTTTAAGACAACAATTGTATCAGCCGTGATAATAATTCCATTGTTTTTAACTTTTTCAGCTTCAAACATTTTTTCTAAAGCTAATCTTTTAACAGTTTTAATTGGAGATTCATTTTTGATAAATATTTCATCTAAATCAACGTGAAACGATTTAAAATTAATTCCTAACTGTTTTAGTAATTTTTTTCTACGTGGTGATTTTGAAGCTAAATAAATTGGAGTGGTTGTTTTAAACATGCGAAAGTAATTATCTAAAAAGGGCTTTTATACTCCCCCATGTTTTTTTAGGAACTGAAGTAAGATGTGTTACAGTTTGTTCACTTGAAAATGAAGAAGAACCATCATTATTAATGAATTTTAATCTATAAACATAAATACCATCTTCAACTTTAAATGCATTTTCATCAACATATGTGTATGATGAATTATTCCCTTTAGCAGCAATACTTACAATTGAATTAAAAGTGCCATTAATCACTTTTCGTTCTATTGATGTTTCTTTTAAATTCTCTTCTATGGTGGTGTGCCAGGAAAGAATAACATTATCTGTATCGCTAACAATGTTAAAATCCGAATAATAAACTCCTAGAAACATTGCCGAAATGCTTAATAGAAATAATATTTTAACAAGTGCTTTTTTCATAGAGTTAAATATATTTGTAAAAGAATTATTTGTCAACCTTTATTTTATTATTTTTGCCTTATCACTAATATCTTTTCTAAAAACCATTCCTTTAAAATCAATTTTTGAGATTGCAGAATAAACAATTTGCTTTGCATTAATTAAACTTCTATCTGAAATAGCTGTTACATTTAATACACGTCCACCGTTAGTTTTTAGTTTGCCATCGTCCAATTTTGTTCCAGCATGGAAAACTATAACATTTTCACTTTCTACCTCTTCAATTCCAGTTATTTCAAATCCCTTTTTATAGCTTCCAGGATAACCATCAGAAGCAGCAACAACCGTAATTGCATTTTTATTTGAAACAGAAATTGATTCTTTATTAATATTTCCTTTAGCTGTGCTACTCAATAATTCGAGGAAATCACCTTCAATTATTGGTAAAACGACTTGGGTTTCCGGATCGCCAAAACGACAATTAAATTCAACTACTGAAGGTTGTCCATTGTGAATCATTAGTCCAGCATATAAACATCCATTATATTTTCTTCCCTCACTTTTCATTGCTTTAAGTGTTGGAATTATTACTTTTTCGGTAACTCTTTTAAGAATTTCTTCAGTAACTAAAGGAGCTGGAGCATAAGCCCCCATTCCTCCAGTATTTGGACCAATATCACCATCAAATCGTCTTTTATGATCTTGAGCTGCTGGAAGCAAAACAAAATTATCACCATCTGTAATTGCAAATATTGAAGTCTCTTCACCTTGCAAAAATTCCTCAATTACTATTGTTTCTCCAGAGCTTCCAAAAAGGGATTCATTGAAACATTGTTTAACGTATATTTCAGCATATACTTTCGATTCACAAATAGCAACACCTTTTCCTGCTGCTAAACCTGAAGCTTTTATCACTGTTGGATAACTAATTTTACTTAAATATTCTAAAGCAGAATTGTATTCTTCCTTTGTAAACACTTTAAAAGTAGCAGTTGGAATACTATACTTTTTCATTAAATTTTTTGAAAATGATTTATCCCCTTCAATTTCTGCGGCTTTTTTATTTGGTCCAAAAACATTTATCTCGTTTGCACGAAGTGAATCAGCAAGTCCATCCACTAGAGGAATTTCTGGTCCAATAATTACTAATTTAACTTCATTTATTTTACAAAACTCGATAATTATTTCTTGATTTGAATAATCAAGATTAACATTATTGCCATATTTTTCAGTGCCTGGATTACCTGGTATTACAAATAATTTATCTAATAACTTGCTTTCGCTAATTTTATATGCTATTGCGTGCTCCCTTCCACCAGAACCAATTAAAACAACATTCATTTATTCATCTCGCAAAAAAAACTGAAAATTATTTACTAATTTTTTTGTTAAGAAATCTCTGTCATGGGAAATTACAAATTCTTCATCAGGTATTGGCAATTCATTTTTTTGATATAATTCAAAAATATTAATTAGCATTTCTTTAATTTCATTTATATCATCTGGTTTAGTTATAAAGGATGCTTTATAATTTTCAGCGGCAGTTTTTGATGCACCTTCTGGAACAGTTGCAATAATTGGTTTACGTGTTCCAAAATATTCGAACAATTTTCCAGCAGAAACCATATCCATATTAGTTCCGTTACCAAGCATAACCCACAGAAAATCAACCGAAACTAAATATCGTAAAACTTCACTATGATTTAGATAACCATGTTCAACTATATTTTCAAATAGTTTTAACTTTTTTACAAGCTTTCTATTTTCTTTTCTAAAATGCCCAACAAAATGCAACTCAATGGACTGAGTAATATCGGGTCTTTCTTTTGATAATTCCTTAAACGCATTTAATAAATATTTTGGAGTAATATTTTCATAAAATATTCCTGAATATAAAATTCTTATTTTTTTCTTTTCAAAATTTATTTGTTTAACATTTATAAAGTCTTCTGGGTCAAATCCGTGAGGAATAATATCAAAATCCTCGAAAGCTAAAAATGGATATGTAGTTAGAAGTTTTTCCTTAATTCTTCTATTAACAGTAATAATTTTATCAGCTGTTTTAAGCGCTGCATATTCCAATTTTTTATGCTTATACTTGTGATATGGTGTAGGATAAAACCCAAAATGATTGCCATACCATAAATCACGATAATCAACAACCAATGGAATATCAAGTTCCTTTTTTAATTTTACAGCCATTTCAAATTGTGAGAAAGGAGGAATGGAAACGAATATTAAATCATACTTTTCGTCCAATAAAACTTTTTTAGCAACCTCATAAGCCTTTTTTGACCAAGAGGTTTTATTATCTGGAATAAAAACGAATTTACTTATTAAGCTCAAAATTTTCCTAATAAATTCACGTGGCATTGAAATAGTTCCATATTTTGCCAAAAGAGAATTTGGATCATTCGCATCGGTTCTTATAATTTTAATATTTGCTTTTTCAGCTTCTTTTAATAAGGAAGTATCATGGGCATAATAACCAGTACTTCCAGCAGTAATTACTGTTGGTTCCCAATTGTAATTACTCATATACTTTGTAAATTTTAGAACTCTCTGAACTCCACTCAAGCCCATTGGAGGAAAATAATATGAAATTACTAATACTTTGTACATTTAGTTTTAGCCTACTTTGATTGATAATTTGGAGATTCTTTTGTTATTATTATATCATGTGGATGGCTTTCTCGCAAACCAGATCCAGTAATTTTTATAAATTGTGTATTTGTCTTGAATTCTTCAATCGTTTTTGCTCCACAATAACCCATTGATGCACGTAACCCACCAATAAATTGATAAATTGTATCTGACAACGGACCTTTGTAAGCAACTCTTCCTTCAACACCTTCTGGAACAAGTTTGCTAATATCATCTTCCATATCTTGAAAATATCTGTCTTTGCTGCCTTGTTTCATTGCACCAATTGAACCCATTCCACGATATACTTTAAAACTTCTGCCTTCAAATAAAACTTTTTCACCAGGAGCTTCGTCAACACCAGCAAACATTCCACCAATCATAACGGTATCGGCACCAGCAGCTATTGCTTTTGAAACATCGCCAGTTTGTTTAATTCCACCATCAGATATTATTGGAATGTTTGTACCTTTTAATGCTTTATAAACCTCCAACACTGCACTTATTTGAGGCACACCAACACCAGCAATCATGCGAGTTGTGCAAATTGAACCTGCTCCTATTCCAACTTTTACAGCATCAACACCAGCTTCAACCAAATCTAAAGCTGCTTCTCCAGTAACAATATTTCCAGCTATAATTTGAAGTTCGGGATATTTACTTCTTATTTGCTTAACTGCATTAATAACACCTTGCGAATGCCCATGAGCGGTATCAACAACCACAGCATCAACATTTGATTTTACAAGAGCATCAACCCTTTTCATTAGATCGGCAGTTACACCAACACCGGCACCAACACGAAGACGACCGTAATTATCCTTGCACGCATTTGGATATTTTTTCTTTTTAGAAATATCTTTGAAAGTTATCAATCCTTGTAAAATGCCATTATCATCAACAACTGGTAGTTTTTCAACTCTGTATTTTTGAAGCAATTTTTCAGCTTCTTCAAGTGAAGTTCCTACTGGAGCAGTTCTAAGATTAACTTTTGTCATTATATCTTCAATTTTTTGAGTGCTATCTTCAACAAAACGTAAATCCCTGTTTGTAAGTATGCCAATCAATTTGTTCTCATTTTCTACAATTGGGATTCCAGAAATACGAAATTTTGCCATTAAATTTTGTGCATCGCTTATTGTTTTATCTTTGGTAAGTGTAATTGGATTATGAATCATTCCACTTTCTGAACGCTTTACTTTATCTACTTCAATTGCTTGCTCTTCTATTGACATGTTTTTATGAATTATTCCAATACCGCCTTGAGCTGCCATTGCAATTGCCATTTCCGCAGTTGTAACAGTATCCATTGCCGCAGAAAGAAATGGAATATTTAATTCAATTTTTTTTGTTAATCGAGTTCTTAAATCCGTTTCTCGTGGCAATATATTTGATTTTGCCGGAAGCAACAAAATATCATCAAACGTAATTCCATCATAAGCAATTTTATCTTTCATTTTATTTTCCTGTTCATAATTCTTAATTATTAAAAATACTGCCCTGAAATATTGAAATATTTTGGACACAAATTTAAGCAAAATTATTTCGTAATTCATGAAGTGATTTTATTATTTTTAAAATACTTCTTTATTTTGTGCATTATTTATATATTTATCCAAAAATTTGTTTGGGATAAGATAGCTTTACAGAACTAATAATAACATTAATACTAAAATAGCAAAACAAAAAAAATTTGCCTCTGTTACTTTATTTATATTAGCCGATTATTTTTATAGACCAAGTTAACAAGTTTGGATACACTAATCGCTGGTGACTTGCGAAAATAGAATGAATCCTTTGATGATAATGCATTAGCATATAGTCAATATCCAATTTAATAACCAAATATGACCACAAAATGTCCCATAAATCTATTACCTTTTCTAATTCTATTTGTGTTTAATTATTAAAATAATGTTATTCAGTTATGAATTTAATATTTTTTTTAAAATAATTATTGGAATTAAAATATAAATTTGGAATAGTTTTTTTGGCTTAATATTTGAATAAAATATAAATTATTAATTTAATTTTGGAATTTGAGATGCCGTATTTACGTAAATATTTTATAGTAATAATTTCAATTCTCTTTTCATTTAGTTGTAGTAAAGATGGTTCAAATCCTACAAAACCAGATACTACGATTAAGAAAAGTTCAAAAAGAGGAATTTCTTATGATTTGAAAGAGGCTGCTGATTTTAGTGTCCTTAAAAATGGTGTTTCTTGGTGGTACAATTGGTATTTCAAAACCGATGCAAACGAAAATTATTATTCAGATTACCACATGGAATTTATTCCAATGCTTTGGGGTGGAAATATAAGCGATACTGATATTACTAAAGTTAAAAGTTTTATTGGTGTTCATCCAGAAATTAAATATTTACTTGTTATGAATGAACCAAATTTAACTGACCAAGCAAATAGAACACCTCAACAAGCTGCAAATGATTGGCTAAAATATGAAAAAATAGTTTCAGATCTTGCTACACAAAATAGAACAATTTATCTTGTTGGTCCCGCAATCACATGGGGCACTATGGCTAATTACTCCGACCCAATTATTTGGCTTGATGCTTTTTACGAAGCCTACAAATCTGCAAATGGAGGAAGAGAACCCAAAATTGATTATTTGGCATTTCATTGGTACGATTATGGTCTAAGCTCACAACTTGACCGCTTACAAAAATATGGTAAGCAAATTTGGGTAACAGAAATGGCAAATTGGAATTCACAAATTACTTCATACCAAAAACAAGCTGAGCAAATGAAAGAAATGGTTGCCATTTGCGAAAGTAGAGATGATGTTTATAGATATGCTTGGTTTATTGGACGTGGAGCAGAAAACAAATACACTAATTTATTCAATGCTAATTCTGGTGAATTAAACGATTTAGGAAAATATTATCTCACCTTACCATATTAAGAGTATAATTTATTTTCATTTACTAATTAGGCTATTTTGTTTACTTTTAATTTTGATGAAACATACAATTTCCCATTTTAATATAAACCATTTATTTTCATAAATGAATAAAATAGCTAATTATTCCTATTTTATAGAATAATTATAACCTTTAAAAGATTTATTTTTTGGCACCGAAAATACTTGGAATTATAAACTATTTTATTTAGTTTTTCACAGTTTAATTTAAGAATATGTTTATTTGTTCTATTATTTTTAACCTATTAACATGTAATGTGCATTAAATAATTAATAAATTTTTGTTTTCTATTTATATAAAATTATTTATACTTTTGACTAAGTAAATTTATTTTAATATGTAAGGTTTCAATTATTAATTTAGTTTTTGATGTTTTTTTTCTTTTGGAAAAATGATGAAGCTTAGCTTCTCAGAAATAATATAATAACAATCTATGGAGTGTAACATGAAAAAAATCTATTCAATTTTAGCTGTTAGTCTTTTGTTGGCAAGCCTCAGCTTTGGTCAAAGTGGTCTTAAACTCGGTGTGGGTGGTGTTGTTGCATTACCTATTGGAACTTTTGGTGATGTTTCAAGTCTTGGTTTTGGTGGTGCTGTTGTTGGCGAATATCAACTAGCTGATAAAATTGTTGGAACTTTTACTACTGGTTATTTAATGTTTTCTGGAAAAGAAGATATTTATCCTGATTATTCAATTATTCCTTTAATGGTTGGTGCTAAATACTTTTTTGCTGACAATATGTATGGA
>PCUD01000089.1:0-14933 GCA_002786785.1 Ignavibacteriales bacterium CG18_big_fil_WC_8_21_14_2_50_31_20
TCAACAACAAAAGTTGTTCCTTTGCCAACTTTACTTTTTACCCAAACTTTTCCATTGTGGGCTTCAACTAATTTTTTTACAATCCAAAGACCAAGACCAGAGCTGCTTTCGCCCCCAGTTGGTTTTGGAGTAAGTATTGAACCTTTTTTAAATATTTTTTTAAGGTCTTCATCAGAAATACCAACGCCGTTATCTATAACCTCAATTGTAACTTTTGAGTTTGTAAAAAACGCTTCAAGTATAACTTCTGTGTTTTTAGGGCCATATTTAATAGCATTATTTATAAGATTATCAACAACCTCCTTAATTTTGTTAGGATCAAAATTAAAATTAGGCAATGTTGAAGATGATCTATTTATAAGTCGAATTTCTTTTTTATTAGCATATGCGTTGTTTATTATAAAAACAGTATCAATTACTTTTTTAAGGGAAGCATCTTCTATATTAACTAAATTTTGTTCAGTATTATTTGAAATAGAAGTAGAAAGTTCCTCGGTTAATTTAAAAATGCTTTCAGAAGAAGCAACAAGCCCTTCCATAATTTCTTGTTGTTCTTGAGCAGTTAAATCAAAATCATCTAATAACTGAATTAAACCTTTCATAGCGGCTGCTGGATTTTTTAAATCGTGTATAGCTACTGCATATAGCTCATCTTTTTGGGCATGTAAGTCTTCCAATTGATTTTTTTTAATTAAAAGGTTTTCTTTTTGATTTAACAATTCAACATTGGCATCCTCAAGATTACCAATTATTCGCTCCATCTTTTTTATGTTAAAATTAAGGGATTTATTTGCACTATTCAAATCGGTATAACTCTTTTTTAGCATACTATATGCTTGATCCAAATTAATATACTCTTCTTGTTCTGTAATAATTAGTTTTTTAGCTTTTTTAATAAACAATAAATACAGAATTATTATTAGTTGAAGTAATAAAATTGAACATAAAACATATAAAACTATTGGAGAAAAACTAAATAGACTATTTTCACTAAAGTTGGAAATGTTTTTTCTTACTATAAATTTTAGGTTTGTTGGAATTATTTCATTATTTTCATCAAAAAATGCTTGAACGTTTAATAAATAAACACCTTCAGATAAATCTGAAAATGAAATTTTATTGTCATTTATAGTTTTTTTTATTTGTCCATTGTTGAAATCAATTAAAAAAGTTAAACCCCCAGACGATGAGTATTTATACTTTTTGCTAAAAATAAAAGTTATGTTATCCGTTGGTTCAATAATAATGTCTTTAGAAAAAGCATTTTCTAATAAAACATTGTTCACATAAACTTGTGAAATTTCAGTTTTAATATCATTGGCAAAAACACTATTAAAAACAGAAAAAATAAAAAAATAAGATAAAACAGTAAAAACAATTCTTTTCATTTTTATTTCAATTTAAATTACTAATAAAACATTATCGAAAAAATTGAAGAAATTTAAACAGTTAAATAAAAGTTTTATTAAAGTAAGTTTGCTTTGGTAAAATAGAATGAATAAATTGGTATAAAAAATAGGAGAATTGTATGAATGACAATATAAAGCTATCATTAGTTGTGCCTGCAGAGGCAAAAACCATATATAATTCATGGTTGGATAGCAAGGAACATTCTGCTTTTACAAGAAGCAATGTAGATATTGAAAAAAAAGTTGGAAGCAGATTTACGTCTCTTGATGGCTATGTGGAAGGTGAAATTAAACAAATGATTATGTCAAAACAAATAACTATGAGCTGGAGAACAACAGATTTTCCAGAAGGCTCAGAAGATTCTTTGCTTACAGTTAGTTTTGAAAATCAAGGCAGCTCTACAAAAATTGTCTTAGTTCATGAAAATCTTCCAGAAGGTGATGGAAAAAAATATAGAAAATGTTGGAAAGACAATTACTTTGTACACATGAAGGATTATTTTTCTTTATAGCAGCACCAACTAAAACCTTATATATTATGTCAGAAGAGAAAAAGAAATTTATTAATAGCCTTAAATTTCCAATTCTCTTTGTTTTTTTTATCTCTGCTATAGAAATTTTAAGCTATGTCTTTGATTTAAATCTTGTCCAATTAGGAATTTTACCCCGAAACTTTTCAGGCTTAATAGGAATTTTTACTGCTCCATTAATTCATTCAAATTTAGAACATTTATATTCAAACGTAATTCCCGTTTTTGTTTTAGGGGTCTCTATTTTCTATTTCTATCCAATAAGTTCAAAAAAAGTATCCTTAATTATTTATTTTTGTACAAATATCTTGGTCTGGCTTTTTGCAAGAGAAAATTATCACATTGGGGCAAGTGGTTTTGTTTACGGATTGTTTTCCTATCTTTTTTTTAGTGGTATTTTTAGGAAGGATAAACGGGCAATTACTCTCAGTTTGCTTACAATATTTATTTATGGTGGATTAGTTTATGGAATTTTTCCTATAAAACAAGGGGTTTCTTGGGAATCGCATCTGTTTGGATTTTTAATAGGTATATTTACAGCGTACTTTTTTAGAAAAACGGACGTATATAAAAAATATGATTGGGAAGACGAAGAGTTGGATGTTGATGTTAGAAATCTTAAAATTACTCACAAACGAAACCTGGAAGATTTAGAAAAGTGAAATTAATTGTTGATGAAAATATAGTTTTAGGCAAAGAAGCTTTTGAAACTTTCGGAACAGTCGTTTATAAAAACGGACGGAATATTACAAATAATGATTTGTTAATAGCCGATGCGTTAATAGTTCGCTCAATTACAAACGTAAATGAAGAATTGCTCAATAAAACAAATATAAAATTTGTTGGTACGGCAACTATAGGCACCGACCATATAGATTTAAACTATCTCGAAAATAAGAATATTCAATTTTCAAGTGCTGCTGGTTGTAATGCATATTCCGTTGCCGAATATGTTTTTTCGGCTATTTTATATATAACAAATAAACACAATTATAATTTAGCAAATATGAGCATTGGTGTAGTTGGATATGGAAACATTGGAACCAAGGTTGTAAAAATTGCAAAAGCATTAGGAATGAAAGTTGTAATTAATGATCCTCCATTAGAAAGAAAAGGTGAACAAAATTTTTTTTCAACACTTGAAGACGCTCTAAAATGTGATATTATTACTTTTCATGTTCCACTAAATTTGGAAGGAATTGATAAAACGGTTCATCTGTTGAATAAGGAACGGCTTAAAATATTAAACGCTAATGCAATTTTAATTAACTCATCGCGCGGACCTGTTGTTGACAACTATGAGTTAATGCAAAAATTAAAAACGGAAAAAAATTTTCACACAGTGTTGGATGTTTGGGAAACAGAACCAAAATTTAATGTTGAATTATATAAATTAATAGATATCGGAACTTCTCATATTGCAGGCTATTCGTTTGAAGGCAAAATAAATGGAACTAAAATAATTTATGATTCGTTGTCAAAACACTTAAAAACACCTATTGTTTGGAAACCGATTTTAAATAAAGTTGTTGATAATAAAATAGAAATTTTAGAAAACGAAAGGATTGCTCAAATTCTGCAAAAAATATTTAACAAATCTTATCAAGTAATAGATGATGATAAGCTGCTGAGGAAGAGCGTTGGTTTTTCTGCCGAAGAGCGAATTAAGCATTTCGATTTTTTGAGGAAAAATTATAGAGTTAGAAGAGAGTTAAATAATTTTGAAGTCGTTATTAAAAATAAAAACAAAGAGTTGCAAAATTTATTAAACGTGTTGCGAGTAAAATTAATTTAATTTTTAACAAACAAGAAGAGTAGAAAATAGTTGTAATTATGAAAATGCAAATAATAAAAATATCAATTATGTTTTTTTTAATTTGTACAACCATACAAGCACAAACTAAAAGTGGCTTTCAAATAGCAAGACTGAAATATAGCGGTGGCGGCGATTGGTATAACGACCCATCCGCAGAGGTAAATCTTTTAGATTTTATGAAAAGAGAAACCACTATAAAAGTAAATCCAGAATATGTTTTTGTTGATGTTTCGAGCAATGATATTTTTAATTATCCGTTTTTATTCATTACGGGTCACGGAAATATTGTTCTTTCAGAAACAGAAGTTGAACGCTTAAAAAAATATGTGGAGCAAGGTGGCTTTATATATATTGATGATGATTATGGAATAGATAAACCAATTAGGAGGGAGTTTAAAAAAGTATTTCCAAATCAAGATTTTGTTGAATTACCATTTAATCATAATATTTATCATTCGTTTTATGATTTTAAGTATGGTCCTCCAAAAATTCATGAGCACAACAACAAGCCACCGCAAGGGTTTGGTTTATTTGTTGGAAAAAGATTAGCGGTTTATTATACGTTTGAAAGCAATCCAAGTGATGGATGGGTTGATAAAGAAGTCTATAACGATTCGGAAGAAAAAAGATTAGAAGCACTAAAATTTGGGACAAATATTATTATTTATTCACTAACAAACTAAACACTTGAATAAAATAGATTCAAAAATAACAGATATAAAAAAAAGATTAATTAAGCTTTATAAAAAAACTAAATTTATTAAATTGTTAAAAGGCTTGTTAATACTAATTGTAATTACATTGTCAATAAATTTATTGCTTTCACTATTAGAGGTGCTGGGATTAAACTCTGTTTACGAAAGAACAATTCTTTTTGGTTTAGGATTGTTAATTTTTTTAATTGCCTTAATTTTGCTGGTGATAACACCTTTTATTAAAATATTTATACCTTTAAAATTAAAAGAGTTTCATCTATTAGCAAAAATTGCAGGGAAACATTTTTTAGAAATTGATGATAAACTGCTTAATGTATTTCAGTTACATGAAGACAAAACTAATTCTGAATTAAAAGATGCAGCCATTATTTCAGAATTAGAAAGAGTTGAAAAATATAATTTTAATTCAGTTGTTTCTTTTTCTTTATTGAAAAATTATTTAATATTTTCAATAGTGTTGCTGGTATTGGCGGTTGTTCTTTTTTCATCCTTTTCATCACTGCGAAATGCAACATTAAGAATTATAAATTATTCAAACGAATATGTAATTCCACAAAAATATGTTTTTTTTGTTGAGCCAAAAAACGTAATGGTTACTAAAGGTGAAACTGTTTTAATTAAAATTGAAGTTGTAGGCGTTCAACCACAGTTTATTACATTGTTTTTTAAGGACAAAGAAAATCAGAGTTATCAATCAAAAACACTTACTCCTGATTCAAGTAAAACATTTCAATATTCAATAAACTCGATAGTAAACAATACTAAATATTATGTGTTGGCTGAAGACGTTAAAAGTGATGAATATTTTATTACTGTGTTGGATAAACCAATTGTTACAGAGCTTGAATTAAAAGTAATTCCCCCAAGTTACACTAAGTTAGAAAGTTTTGTTCAAAAGGATAATGGAAATGTTTTTGCCGTTATTGGCAGTAGGGTTGAATTATACATTAATTCAAATAAAGAGCTTTCAAAAGGAATTATTAATTTCAGTGATAGTTCTAAAGTAAATTTAATTCTAAACAAAAAAGAAGGAAACGCAAAGTTTGCTATAAAAGGAAATTTGAATTATAAAATTAAAATAATAGATGTTTTTAATAATGGTAATGACAGCCCGATAGAATATAAAATAACAAGTAAAGTGGATGAGTTTCCAACACTTGAAGTTTTGCAGCCAATAGAAGATGTGGAATTAACAAAAAGTGAGCTTATTTCCATGTCATTTAATTTAAAAGATGATTATGGGTTTAATAAACTGAACTTAAATTACAAGTTAACTAGCACAAATTTTGGAAATGTTGACGAAAAGTATTCTGTAAAATCTATTCCAATTGATAATGAGTTGACAAATCAAGATGTATTCTATTTGTGGAAATTAAGCGACTTAATGCTTGCCTCGGGTGATGTTGTTTCGTTCTACTTTGAATTATTTGATAATGATTTTATCAGCGGACCTAAATCGGTTAAGTCAAAGATATATCAATTGCGAGTGCCAACAATGGAAGAACTTTTTAAAAATGCTGATGAAGTGCAAAATGAAGCGCAAAAGGATATTGAAAAAACACTAAAAGAGGCAGAGACATTAAAAGAGGACATGAAAAAACTAAGCAATGAATTGAAAAAAGACGAAAAAGAAATTACTTGGGATGAAAAGAAAAAGATAGAAGAAACAGCTGAAAGGTTTGAAAAACTTCAAAATGAGATTAAGGAAGCACAAAAAAAGATAAATGAAACAAAACAAAATTTAGAGGAGAATAATCTTTTATCAAAAGAAACTTTGCAAAAATATAACGAGCTACAGAAACTAATGGACGAGATGAATAGCGACGAAATGAAAAAAGCGTTGGAGCAAATGCAAAAACAAATGCAAGCTATGAATCGTGATAAAGCCCAGCAATCGTTGGACAATATGAAATTTGATGAAGAAATGTTTAAGAAAAGCATTGAGAGAACAGTAAGTCTTCTTAAGCGAATTCAAATTGAACAGAAAATGGATGAAGTAATAAAAAGAACAGAGGAGCTTAAAAAAGAGACGGATGAATTAAAAAAAGAAACCGAAAAAAGTAATCTTTCAGATGAAAGACAAAAAAATGATTTGGCAAAAAAGGAAGAAAACATTTCCAAACAGTTAGAACAACTTAAAGAAGAAATGAAAAAGCTTCAGAAAAAAATGAGTGAATTTAAAGAGATGCCAAATCAAAAAATGGATGAACTTCAAAAAGAAATGGAATCCCAAAACAATGAAGAAATTACAGATGAAATGAAAGAGATGCTGCAAAAAAACATGAAATCCGAAGCTCTTAATCAAATGGAACAGTTGTCGCAAAACATGCAAAAAATGAAAAACCAAATGTCACAAATGCAGCAGCAAATGCAGCAGCAAAATCAAATGGAAGTACTATTTGAAATGATGAAAGGAATTAATAATTTAATTTCATTATCAAAAGAAGAAGAATCGTTAAAAAACAGTCTCGAAAAAAGGTTGGCAAATAGTGAGCAATCAAGTAATAAAATTCAAAAGCAAAAAGAAATATCAGAGGGTTTAGATAAAACGTTAAAAAGCTTATCCGAATTATCACAAAAAACTTTTGCTATTTCTCCTGAAATGGGCAAAGCACTTGGCAATGCAAAAAGAGATATGAATAGTGCAATGCAAGCAATGCAAAATGGAAATAGCACAATGGCAATGCTTAGTCAAAAAGGAGCAATGAAATATTTAAATGAAGCTGCTACCATGATGAAAGGTAATATGGAGCAGATGATGAATAGCGGTGGGGGGCAAGGTGGTGGAATGTCAATGATGCAGCAACTACAACAAATGTCGCAACAGCAAATGAATATTAACAAGTTAACGGAACAGATGAACAATGGTCAATTAACTCAAGAGCAACAAGCGGGAATGCAAAGGCTTTCGCAGCAACAAGAAATGGTTAGAAAATCGCTTGATGAGTTAAACAAAGAAAGCAAAGAAAGAGGTGAATCAAAAACACTTACTTCCAATCTTGAAAAAATATTAGAAGAAATGAAAGAAGTAATTTCAAATATGAATACAAACAAAATAGACGACAACCTTGTTCAGAGCCAAGAAAAAATACTTTCAAAATTATTAGATGCACAAAGATCAATAAATGAAAGGGATTATGAAAAAAACAGAGAATCAAAAACAGGAAAATCCCTTGTTAGAACTTCTCCAAATGAGTTGAAACTTAATTTTGAAAAAAATAAAATTAAAGATGAATTGATGAAATTAATAAACGAAGGATATTCAAAAGATTATGAAGAGTTAATTAAAAAATATTTTGATGTTTTGGAAAAGGAAAAACAGAATGAAAATATTAAGTAATTATATTCTGTTTGTTAATAAAACAAATGAATTTATTGGCAAATATTCTTCATGGCTAACAACTTTTATGGTTTTAGTTGTTGTTTACGATGTTGTTTTGCGTTATGCGTTTAACATATCCAGTGTGGGAATGCAGGAATTGGAGTGGCATGTTTTTGCTGTTTTGTTTTTAATGGGGGCAGCATATACTCTTTTAAAAGATGACCATGTTAGAGTGGATTTGTTTTACTCCAAGTTTAACGAAAAGCAAAAAGCTTGGACTAATTTTGTTGGAACTCTTCTGTTTTTAATTCCGTTTATACTAATAGTTATTTATACTTCAGCGAATTACGTAAATAATTCATTTGTTCTAAGCGAATCATCTCCAGACCCAGGTGGAATTCCAGCACGATACATCCTTAAATCATTTATTCCTCTTTCGTTTTTCTTTTTGCTTTTGCAAGGAATAGCGCTTCTTTTTAAATCCATACTTACAATTATGAACCATTCAGAAGAGAAGATATAATGGAATATTTACCACTAATTTTTTTTGGAGTTGTTCTATTAATGCTTCTGGCAGGGTTTCCTGTTGCATTTACTTTGGGTGGGGTTTCTTTAATTTTTGGACTTGCAACATTTGGATTAAATTTTTTTAATTTACTTCCAATGCGTATATGGGGAATAATGAATAACTATATTCTACTTGCAGTTCCTTTGTTTATATATATGGGCGTTATGTTTGAAAAATCTGGGCTTGCAGAAGAACTTCTTGAAACAATGGCTCTTTTATTTGGAAAGCTTCGAGGTGGAATGGCAATTTCTGTTTTAATTGTTGGGGCTTTGCTTGCCGCTGCAACAGGAATTGTTGGAGCAACCGTTGTAACAATGGGTGTGTTAACGCTTCCAACAATGTTAAAAAAAGGATATAGCCCAGAAGTTGCTACTGGCATTATCTCAGCATCTGGAACGCTGGGACAAATAATTCCACCAAGCATTGTCCTTGTTTTGCTTGGCAGCGTTTTAAATATTTCTGTTGGTGAACTTTTTATTGGAGCTGTTATTCCTGGCTTTTTGTTGGTTATGCTTTATTTAACATGGCTAATATTAATTGCAATAGTAAAACCAAAGCTTGCACCCGCAATGCCAAAAGAAGATTTGTTAAAATTTAAAAACTCAAATAAAACAAAAAAGGTTATCACAGCCTTTATTGCGCCATTCTTTTTAATTGCAGCTGTTCTTGGCTCTATCTTTGCTGGAGTTGCTTCACCCACAGAAGCTGCAGCAGTTGGTGCATTAGGTGCCGCAATACTTACAATTATTAGAGGAAAATTTACAAAAGTAATTTTAAATGATGTAATGATTAGTACAATGAAATTAACAAGTATGACTTTTATGATATTAATTGGTGCTTCCGCTTTTGGCTTGGTTTTTAGAGGAATGGGCGGGGATGTTGTGTTAACCAATTTAATTTTGAATAATAATATTGAGCCACATCATTTTCTTTTAATTGTTATGATGCTAATATTTGTCGCTGGTTTTTTTATTGATTTTATAGAAATCGTTTTTATAATAGTTCCAGTTGTGGCTCCAATATTTGTGCATTTAAATATTGATCTTCTTTGGATTGGAATTTTAATTGCCGTTAATTTACAAACGTCATTTCTTACTCCACCATTTGGATTTGCTCTTTTCTTTTTAAAAGGCGTTGCACCTAAAGAAGTTACAACAAAGCATATTTACAAAGGCGTTATTCCATATGTTGTAATTCAACTAATAGGTTTAACCCTTTTAATTATGTATCCAGAAATAGTTCTTTGGTTGCCTAAATATTTTGGACGTTAATCAAGTAGAAATATAATAATGCAAATCAATTTTATTACTTTTCCACAAATTGAAACTGAAAACTACTTGCTTCGTAGATTAAAAAACGAAGATGCAGATGCAGTATTTCAAATTAGATCGAACAAACAAATTGTAAAATATATTGATAGACCACTTGCAAAATCACTTGATGATGCCTTACAATTTATAGCAAAAATAAATGTTGGAATTTTGAAAAATGATGCAGTTTATTGGGCTATTTGTAACAAAACAACCAGCAAAATTATTGGAACAATCACGCTTTGGCAAATTTCGGAAGTTGATAAAACAGCAGAAATAGGATTTGAACTCTTGCCTGAATATCAAGGTTTGGGAATTATGCAGGAAGTAATTCCAAAAGTGATTGAGTTTGGTTTTGGCAATCTAAAATTAGTAGAAATTATTGGCGAAGTTGCTCCAGATAATGCTAAATCAGTTGCACTTTTGAAGAAATATGGATTTAAACTAAAAAGCGAACTTAAAAACACACAGCTTTATGCATTAACTAAAAATTAAATCACAAAATAAACTTCCAAAATTTTATCATTATTAAATAGCCGATTTGTCTCATAGGAAGGAACAACTATCCGCTTTATTGTATCGCGCGTTAGCTTCTAAAAAAGTCACAATAAATATCAAACATCAAAAGATAAATTTCAAACAAATAGTAAAAACAAATAACCAAACCCCAAACTCATTATTTTTTAGATAAATCACGCAAAAAAAGGGTGGAGATTAGAATTGAAATTTGGATATTATTTTGTTTTTGTGGTTTGTCATTTGGTCTTTTACAACGAATTTTATTTGGAACCAAAACTATGGTCTAGCAGTTCATAGTGGTTTACATATTGGCAATTATTTCACGAGAGGTTTTTTTTGAATTTTCACATCTCACTTTTCACATTTTCACTTGCCACGCAAAAACCGCTATAGATTTTATAAAAAAAATAATATATTTTCATAAAGCAATTTAATCCAAAATAAAAAGGAGTAAGAATGAAAGTAATAAAATATATAGCAATAGTCGTTTTGTTGATAGTTGTCGCTGTTTTTGTCATTGCAGGGTTTGTTCCAAGTGAATTTTTAGTAATTCGCGAAGTGAAAATAAACAAGCCAAAAGCAGAAGTATTTGAATATACAAAGCTTCTCAAAAACCAAGAAAATTTTAGTGTTTGGTCAAAAATTGATTTAAACATGAAGCATGACTTTAAAGGCGTTGATGGAAGCGTTGGATTTGTTTCAGCTTGGGAGAGCGAAAATCCAGATGTTGGTAAAGGCGAACAAGAAATTATTGCAATTGATGAAGGAGACAGAATTGATTACGAATTACGATTTATTGAACCATTTGAATCTACTTCGCCAGCATATATGATTTTTAGTTCTATCGATTCAAGTACAACTTCTGTTCAATGGGCTTTTGATGGCGAAATGTCTTATCCAACTAATTTGATGCTTCTTTTTGTTGATCTGGAAGAAGAGCTCGGAAACGATTTGCAGAACGGATTAAATAATCTAAAAGAAATTTTGGAAAAACAATAAATACAATTTGTAATTACGTAGTGGGTGGGCAAATCCATCCACTACATTTCTGATAAACTTTTTATATCACTTCGCACTTAATCTCGAAAATCTTTTGTTGGAAGCTGTTTAATTGTCTCTACTTTAATTGGTTTTCCAAATTTAGTTTTTACTTCATTCAAAATAATAAAAGCTGATTGATAGGAAAAGAGAATTAGAAAATAATTGGTTAAACTTAATTTTTAAATAATCATCAATAAAGATGATATTAAGAACTAATCGTCATTGCAAACTCAACTTTTTTTTTTGAGTGTGGCAATCTGTCGTCTAAAGAATAATTACGAGAATTTAAAACTAAGCATATCTATTTTGAACAAATGTACTATTAATTAAAGTAAAAATTTTACACTTGCCTCAAATAATATAAATCCCTATTTTGCCACTCACAAAAAATGATGGTAACTTAATTTTATTGAGGCAATTTGAAAGTAGGCAATTCAAAAATAAAACAAACCCAAACCCAACAAAGTGAAATTTTACTTGACATTGAAAATAAAAACAATATTTTTCAACTATCAACTATCAACTATCAACTATCAACTATCAACTATCAACTATCAACTATCAACTTTTTATATTTATATCTTCAATTAATGCAAACGCAAAACAAAATTTGCCCCACATTACAAATAAAACAAATCACAATATTTACAAAAATTTACAATTTGAGGTTTTATAATGAAATATATTAAAGCAATTCTCTTTATTCTGTCTTTTACAATGGCATTTGTCTTTTTTTCTTGTGAAAAAGGAACAGAACCAGAACAACTTAAACCTGGAAGAAGAGATTACACTTGGACTGCCGATACACTTTCTTCACCAATGTGGCATGGTAGCTGTATTTGGGGCTCTTCCGCAAGTGATGTTTGGGTTGTCGGGGGTGATGGCTCTAGTACAGATAGGATATGGCACTACGATGGCAAAAAGTGGGAACATAATACTACACCTATTTATGCAGGGGATTGTGTTTTTGGTTTTGGTGAAAATGATGTTTGGATAGGAGGCTCAGAAGGTTCCATTTGGCATTATGATGGTAATAATTGGAGTGAGGAGTTTAAATATACAAAAGATGGTAGCTTTTACGGACTTTACATATTAGACATTTGGGGAGTAGATAGAAATAATTTATTTGCTGTCGGAGTAGATATTTATGATAATACAGAAAGAGGTTTTATATTAAAATATGATGGTTCAGAATGGAAAGAAGTGTATTATGCCGACTATAATTCAATGTTTTACAAAATAAGATCTCAAAACAAATCAAAATCAAAGTATTATATCTGGGAATTTAAAATGAGTACTCCAACCGGAAATGATACTACTGCGATATTGAAATACGAAAACAATAAAACAACAGAAATCTACTCAAAACCAATAGCTAAACTCCTAAATAGCGGTACGGGTATGGCACTGATAAACGATAATATTTATATTGGTTCTGGCAAAAATTTCTACAACATAGTTGATGATAAACTTATTAATTTTTTTACATTTGATGATTTAAATTCTTTTGGTGCAATTAGCGCAGGTAGGAATTCGAATGACCTAATTTTAGCTATGAGCGATGGTTTTGTACATTACAATGGAAAAGACATTAAATACTTGTTTTATCTAAACAATGATAACATACATCCAACTTATGGAGGCGTAATAACAGATGACACTATTTTTCTTTTGGTTGGCATGTTTCCCACAATAGTATATAAAGGCGTATTAAACAATAATGGAGGCTAGGCTAAATAATTATTAAAAATTTGGAATAGCGCGGCAACGCTATCCCAAATGTAAAAAAAGAACAGCTCTAAAAGATTGGCTCTCTTACAATTCTATAAAAAATATGAATTGAAGCTATTCTTGTATTTAAAATAACATTTTTTATTAACAAGGAAAAACATTATGAAAAAAAATCTATTAGTAACAATCAGTTTTATTTTTATCTATTTAACAGCAATGCAAGGGCAAGTTAAAGTGCCTTATGAAGCGGATTTCTTCCCAAGTGCTGTAAACATTGCACAAACTCAAGTGAAGGTAGGTCAAACAGTAAAAAGTACAACTTATAGTCAAGTTAATGACGATATTGGAATGGAAGTAATTAATGACACAACAAAAAATATATATAGAACATATTTTACGTTTAACTTTCTTCAAATTCCAACAAACGCAACAATAACAGAAGTAAAAGTAGTTTATAATACAAATAGCACAGGGTATTCGTTTAAACTTACCCATATTACTACACTAGGCACTACTAACAGCAATAATTGGACAGTAATTGGAACATCTGGTAGTATAAAAACTGGATTGGTTTATAGTGCTTATGATGTTAGTTTCGTATCTCCAGAATTAAAAACAAAAATTCAAGGTCTTTTAACTTCACATGAAATAGTTCTTGGAGGGTTATCGGAAAGTGAAACCACTGCTGGTTCAAAATCAGATTTGACTTTTTCATTGCATATTAAATGGGAAATGCCAGCACAAATATTTGCTGTAACTGCCCAAAATGACATGAATGGATGGAGCGGTGGAAATATTGGGGCTGGTGTTGTATCAGCTTCAAGCCATCCAAGTCCATATACATTTCCCGCTACTGAAACCGTAACTTATAAATTGAAGGCATTTGATAACCAGCATAACGATGTTAATGGTTATGATTATATTTATAACGATACAGAAGAAGCACCATTAAATAAAAGTGAGTGGAAAAAGACAATCTCAAACAACGAAACACCAATGGGTGCCACAGTTGACCAAACATTTCAAGCAGTTAGCAATGCTACCTACAAAGCATATTTACGAAAAATTTGCAACCTCACATTCACAAATAGTTTTAATGGAATAAGCTCAACTGGTTCAATAAAAGTAAATGGAACAACAGTATCAGCACCAACAGCTCAATACCAAGTTGTTGATGGGAACACAATACAAGTAGAGGCAATAACACAAACATATAATGATATAAAATATACTTTCTCACATTGGAGCGATAATAATAGCACACAAAACCCAAGAACAATAACTGCAACCTCGCATGCCAATATTTCGGCAGTATTTATAGGCACACCCATATTTACCAACTTTGGTATTAGTAACAGAAATTTGTATTCCAACACATACAACCCACGCTTTCCGAATGTACCTATAACTTTGTATTGGGATCTACATCAAAGCTCAAATGTAACAGCATATAAAGTTAGACGTGGTGCTAATATAAATAATGTTACTACATGGAATATTATTGCCACAGTTAGTGGTAGCACAACTTCGTATACAGATAATGACTTTTTAATTGCAGCAAGTAAAAGTACTGGGTCAATAGTAATGTATGATGTAAAAGCATATTATTCACCAGATCAAACCGTATCTGCAAATGAGTCAATTACAGTATATGCTAATTATGATGCACCAGTACAAAAAATAGCTAATGGTGATAGCATTTCAACAGAATTACCAGCAATAAATGAATATGCACTAAATTCAAACTACCCCAATCCATTTAACCCAACAACACAAATAAGCTATCAACTACCAGAAAATAGCTTTGTAAATTTGGTTGTTTATAATTCACTTGGACAAAAAGTAGCAGAGTTGGTAAACCAAGAGCAAGCCAGTGGAAAATACTCAGTTAAATTTGATGCAAGCAATTTACCAAGTGGCGTTTACATATATAAATTACAAACAGATAATTTTAGTGATGTAAAAAAGATG
>PCUD01000089.1:14950-15201 GCA_002786785.1 Ignavibacteriales bacterium CG18_big_fil_WC_8_21_14_2_50_31_20
TAATTATATAATTAAAATGAGAGGCTAACATGCCAGAATCAAATCAAGTATCCATCGTAATTCCACAAGAAGTATTAACAGAAGTGGAAGCAGCAGTAGCAACAATTAAAACTAAACTAGAGCCATATTTGGTTGCATTAACTCCAGAAGAACGAAGAGATATGATAAAAATGAGTGACAAAACATTTCCCTTTGTAGAAAAAACACTAAACTATGCAGAATCAGTTCCAAAATTTGCACCACCTTATATG
>PCUD01000089.1:15219-16254 GCA_002786785.1 Ignavibacteriales bacterium CG18_big_fil_WC_8_21_14_2_50_31_20
TTAGAAGATTCAAAAATGGTATCTGGTGGTGAGGCTTACATTTCAGCATTATCATATTACAACTCTGTTAAGCTAGCTGCAAAAATGGATATTCCAGATGCAAAGCCAATTTATGATGATTTGAAACAACGTTTTGCTAAAAAGTGACTCACCCTTTCTTTAAGAATCCCTTTGGGAAAATCCCTCTCTTAAAAGAGAGGGACTTTTAACTATCCAAAATTAGATTGACCAAATTTTTAATAGCACAATCTAAAAGCCCCTCCATTTTTAAGGGAGGGGTTGGGGTGGGTTCCGTCATATTGTCACAAAAAGAGTCAAGCTTGAGGCTCAGAGGTCCGAGCTCGGAGCAAAAAGGTTCAACGTTGAGGCTCAAAAGTCTAAAAGAACTAAATCAAACATTGTAAATTCTATCCAAATTATGTTTAGTAACCAAATTGAGTATATTTGTAACTCAAAAAAACAAGATTTATAAAATGGAAAACAAAATAAATATATTCCTACCAGGATTGGATAACCAAATACGTTTTGTGCGTCGCAAGTTGGATTTGGAAGGAAAAACCACATTAACATTGGGTTCTACTAGTGAAGAAATTGTTAAAATCTTTACAAAAGAAACAAATCAAAAAGCTGAATTAATAGTTGAGGATTACAACTCATTATTAAACTCAAGGTTATTACTTGGTAATGACAAAAGATTTAATGTTCGGTTAATGGACTATGAATTTACGGACTTTAAAGACAATTCATTTGATTTGGTTTATACACAAGGTGGTATTTCAAATCCACGTAGAGCTAAAATAGTTAAAGAATTAAAACGAATTCTTAAGCCAGAAGGAATATTATGCGTTGGCGAAGTTGTTAGTTTAAGAGAAGACATTCCACCATTTGTTCAAGATATTTACGACTCCTCAGAACTAGAGCCACTTCAAGCAACCCAAATTGAAAAATATTATATTGAAAGAAATTTTGAAGTAATAGATCAAAAAGATTTATCATTTACTCTTGAGGAGTATTACACAAAAAATCTTTTTGAGC
>PCUD01000171.1 GCA_002786785.1 Ignavibacteriales bacterium CG18_big_fil_WC_8_21_14_2_50_31_20
AATCTGCTTAATTCTTTTTTATATTTGATGGTACCTTTTTGGTGAATATTGCCGGCTCTTTTTCGTGAATATTAACACCCAAATTCAAAACTTAGAGGCTCCTTTGAGGTTTTCTAATGCATAGATTGGGGTAAATAAATTATCCGAAAACAACCTCAGAAATATTGTTTCTCCAGAATAAAAAGGGATAAAAAAAGTCGAAATGCCAATTTTTGTTTTAAAACAAAAAACCTTGTCAAATTGACAAGGTTTTTTAGTTGTTAAAAATTAAGCAAAAAATTAAACTCCAAGAGTAGTACCTTCGCCACGTAGATCTTTAACAGCAACAATAACTCTTTCTTTCATTGAAGTTTCACCTTTTTTCAAATATCCACGTGGGTCGTACATTTTTTTATTACCAACATCGCCGTCTATTTTTAGAACGCCGTCATAATTTTTTAACATGTGGTCGGCTAATGGACGTGTAAATGCGTATTGTGTGTCTGTATCAACATTCATTTTTACAACGCCATAATCTAATGTTTCTCTAATTTCTTCAAGTGTCGAACCACTTCCACCATGGAAAACTAAATCGAAAGAAGCAGCTTCGCCATATTTAGCAACAACAGCAGCTTGTCCATCTTTTAATATTGAAGGACGTAATTTTACATTACCTGGTTTGTAAACACCGTGAACATTACCAAAAGTTGCAGCAAACATATAACGCGCACCTTCAACTGCTGAAAGACGTTCGTAAACGTAAATCATATCTTCTGGAGTTGTGTATAATTTTTCTGCTGGAGCGTTTTCGTTGCTTACGCCATCTTCTTCACCGCCAACAACACCTGCTTCAACTTCAAGAATAATTCCAAGTTCTTTACATTCTTTTAAAAGGTCAACAGCTATATCCATATTTTCTACTAATGGAAGTACAGAGCCATCAAACATATGAGATTGAAATAATGGTCCCATTCCTTTTTCCACTCTAGCTCTTGATGCAGCTAATAATGGCTTTAAGAATGAATCAACTTTATTTGCTTGGCAATGGTCAGTGTGCAGTGCAACATTAATATCATATTTATCGGCAACAAGATGAACGTGTTGAGCTAT
Organism: Ignavibacteriales bacterium CG18_big_fil_WC_8_21_14_2_50_31_20; assembly: GCA_002786785.1. Lineage (GTDB taxonomy): Bacteria > Bacteroidota > Ignavibacteria > Ignavibacteriales > Melioribacteraceae > 1-14-2-50-31-20. The sequence goes on from PCUD01000171.1 coordinate 1,090, forward strand.
TGAAATTGCTCCAAGTGCAGCATCTTTAAGCGCTTGACCAGAGGCAAACTCGCCACCGCCTGTACTTACTTGAATAATTCCATCTGATTTTGTTTCAGCTAAAGCTTGAAGAACAGCATTTGCTGAAGATTCTGAAACAACATTAATTGCTGGATATGCAAATTTGTTTTTCTTTGCGTTATCAAGCATTTCACAATATTTTTCGTGTGATACTACTGGCATGTTTATCTCCTTTAATAATTAAATGTTTAATTTATTTTATAGAACAAAAATAATGAAATAAGCATGGTTCTACAATGTAGAAATACATTCATGAAGCGTAATATTAAACTTAGGTTATAGATATTCAAAAAATTTACATTTATTAACCAAGGTTTTCTTGCTAATTTTTTTCTGTTTTGTCCTTGTTTTGGTTGACTTTTTTATTCTTTTTGAGTCAACCTATTTCAGGACTCTACAAAGTGTAATTATTCAAATTAAGGGGTTTTTGTTGATTTGGTACTGTATTATTTTTACAATTTTAAAAAAAGAGGCACTAAAATGATTTACATTTTAATGGAGAAACATTCATTTTATTTTAGTTAATTGATTATTTTATATGATATAAATATGTTTTGTAATTGCAGAGTCAGAGGATATTAAGATGAAGTGTGAAGTTCAAATTAAAGATAGTAAAATATTTGCACCGCTTAAAGATAAGTGGTTTATGTTAAAACCTGAAGAAGAGGTAAGGCAAAAATATATCTGCCGTTTAATTAATCATTATGGTTTTTGAGTTGAGCAAATGTCCCAAGAGGAAAAAGTGAATAATGCTCAAAGAGGACAAGGGCGGGCAATGGCTGATATCGTAATTTGGAAAACTAAAGAAGACAAACTTAAAGAAAATAGTCCATCAATAGTTATTGAATGTAAAGCGGAACATTTAACAATAAGAGAAGAAGATTTTTTTCAAGGCTATAACTATGCTTCATGGGCTGGTGCTGATTTTTTTGTAACAACAAATCTAAAAGAAACAAAAGTTTTCAAAGTACAAAAAGGAAAAATACCCAAAAGACTTGATGAAATTGTCGATATTCCTGATGCTAAAATAATTGATGACAAGAAAAAAGTAAGTGAATTACTAAAGCAAACAAAAGCATTTACAAGAGATGAATTTTCAAAACTACTTTTCAAATGTCATAATATTATTAGGAATAACGACAAACTTTCACCTGAAGCGGCTTTTGATGAAATTAGCAAAATTTTGTTTATTAAAATTAGATATGAACGAACAAATGACGGTACTCAAATATTTTCTATCGAAGAATTTAATAAAGCACGAGATAGTTATGAAAAATATAAGCATAAAGATGGTTTAGACTTTTATCAATTATTATTTGAGCAAACAAAGGAAGATTTTAAAGGGGATGATCTATTTGAGAGCCACGAAAAAATAAATATTAAACCAGGCAGCTTTGAGGCAATTGTAAAAGAATTACAAAAATATAACCTTTCTACAACATCTGATGACGTAAAAGGAATTGCCTTTGAAAAATTCCTCGGTAGAACTTTTAGGGGTGAGTTGGGACAATTTTTTACACCCAGACCTATTGTTGACTTTATGGTTGAAATTCTTGACCCCGAAGAAGGGGAAATAATTTGTGATCCTGCATGTGGCAGTGGGGGGTTTTTAATAAAAGCTTTTGAATATGTGAGAACAAAAATTGAAGACGAAATTCAAATAGAAAAAGAAAAGATAAAGAAAAAGTTTTATAATGATGAATATATAAAACTTTCAGAGATTGACAAAGCTAAAATAGATAAGAAAGTTAACAAACTATTCAACAACCTAAATTCTGAATTGGATATTTATAATGAAAGAAGCAGATTAAGAGAACTTTCATATGATTGTATTTTTGGTACTGACGCAAACCCCAGAATGTCCCGTACAGCAAAAATGAATATGATTATGCACGGCGATGGTCATGGTGGTGTGCATCATAATGATGGATTACTTAATGTTAACGGAATTTTTGAAAATCGTTTTGACATAATTTTAACAAATCCTCCATTTGGTTCTAGAGTTGAAAAATCATCCAAAATAACAGAAGCCGATAAATTTACAGACCAAGTAAGAATTAAAAAATATCAGAAAAGATATGGAGCTGCATATGACAAAGCAATGGAACAAGTTACTGGAAATATTGGGAAATCCATTTTAAGTCTATATGATACTGGTGAAATGAGTGCTTTAACTGAAGTTCTATTTATTGAAAGAAGTTTAAACTTGTTAAAACATGGTGGTAGGATGGGAATTGTTTTACCTGAAGGAGTTTTAAACAATAGTAACTTGCAAAAGATACGTGACTATGTAGAAAGTAAAGCAAAAATTCTTTTAATAACTTCAATACCGCAAGATGTTTTTATTGCTTCTGGCGCAACCGTAAAACCAAGTTTACTGTTTTTTAAAAAATTTACGGAGGATGAAGTAACTATATATACAAATATAGTTGAGGACACACAAAATGAAATAAATGTAAAATATGAAAAAGAGTTAAATGCAATTAAGATAAAACTTGAATTAAAAGGAAAAGATAGACTAGACAAAGAGACGATTACAGACCTTAAGAAACAATTGAAAACTTTAGAACTGAAGTTAGAAGTAGAAACTAAGGCTAAAATTAAAGAGAAATTCGATTATGAAATACCTATTGCAGAAGTCGAAAAAGCTGGAATTAGTACAACTGGGACAGAAATTGAAAATGAGTTAATACCTTTAAGCAAAGAGTACTCAAAATATCGCGTAAAGAACCAATTATGGAAAAATGTATTTGACTCAATTACTTATAATATTTCTGATGAAGAAAAACTATTACGCATATCAAAAGTAAGTGAACCAGTAGAGATTTATGGATAAGATAAATACAATTCAAAAATCTTATATTAAATATATTCCATATTCTGGGCTAGGTAAATGGTATGTAAGTTATTATTTAAATCCTTACATAATAGAAAGTCAGTACCCTTTGATATCATTAAAAGAAGTAATTGAACCACTACAAGAAAGAATTAAAAAGGATGACTATACTGGTGAATTACAAGTTGTAAGCAAAATTAGTTTTAACGATGGAAGAATTCATTTGAGAAATGAAAATAAAACGGGAATGGATTTATATGTAATGCCAGTAAACCAGTTATTAGTTTCAAAAATTAATTTTCATCAGGGGGCAGTTGCAATTAATGAGAAGTCAAAATTAGTTTGTTCAACCCATTATCAACCATACAAAATAAAACATAAAAGAATAAATGGAAAATATCTTGTAAGAGTATTAAGAAGTGATGGTTTTTTAAATTTCATTAAGTACTTAAGAGCCGATGGAATTAAGAATGAAGCTACTTATGAATTTATTGGACAATTGAAAATTCCTCTACCTCAACTAGCAGAACAAATTAGATTAGTTAATTCTTATAACAAAAGAATAATGCTTGCCGAAAAGCAAGAAAGAGAAGCAAATCAAATTGAGAAAAATATTGAGAATTATCTTTTGGATACTTTAGGGATAAAGAAATTAGATAAGAAAGAAAGTAAAAAAGGGTTGCAATTTGTAAGGTTTAATATTATTGAAAGGTGGGCTGTTGATTTTCTAAATAAAGAAGCACTTATTTCAGCGTTATTAAAGGGAAAATATAAAATTATTAAATTGCGAGAATTTATAAATTTGTATCAATATGGTCTTTCTGAAAAATCATCAAAAGAAATTGTCGGTATTCCAATGCTAAGGATGAATAACATTAATAATTCCAGACTTTCTATTGAAAAATTAAAGTACATTTCTATTAGTGAGGATGAAGAAGAAAAGTATCGTCTTAATAAAGGCGATTTGTTGTTTAACAGAACAAACAGTAAAGAACTTGTTGGTAAAACTGCAGTATTCAATGAAAATGAGGATTATACTTTTGCTTCCTATTTGATTCGTGTAGTAGTTGATAAAGAAAAAGCGAATGTTAATTATATAAATTATCTATTTAATTCACCTTTGCTCCAGTATCAAAAAGATATGGTAAGTCGTCAAATAACAGGTCAAGCAAATATCAATGCTCAAGAAATGCAAGAATTTTTATTTCCATTACCACCATTGCATATTCAAAATGAAATTGCTAATAACATCGATAATATGAATGGTAAAATAAATACTCTTAGACTGCAAGCAAAAGAAAACCGAGAATTAGCAATTGAAGAATTTGAAAAGGAGATATTTCAATGAAAATAAAAGAATTGTGGATAGAGAAATATAAAATACTAGAAAAATTCAAGATTACTTTTGATAGTCAATTGACAGTAATGATTGGAGAAAATGGGGCTGGAAAATCAACTATTATTGAGATAATAGCAAAAATATTCTACGATTTGTATTTACATTTTGTTCTTGGTAAGGGTTCTAAACCTGAAGATGATTTTAAATTACGATATGATATTGAGTACGAAAAGGTAGTATATGAAGTTTATATAACCGCAAATAAAAAAACAAAAGAATATTATGAAGTGAATATTGCTGGCGATGGAAAAGCATCAAAAAAATTCTCTAAAGCAGAAATAAACAACCATTTTATAAATGGATACAAGAATATACTTCCACAAAATGTTGTTATGTATTACGCGGGTATATCAGAAATATTACTAAATAGGTTTAAAGAATTTCAGAAAGAATTTATTCTAGATTCTTTAGATGGGGAAATCAAAATTGAACAACCGTTTTTCTATTTTCAACCCCAAAACTTATCAACTATACTTATTGGATTATTGAGTTATCAGTATGGGGGAATTCCAGGGACACTGAAAAAACAATTTGGAATTTCAGAATTTAAGGAAATTACGATTACAATAAAAAAACCCAATTGGGCAAAATCACCTTCTTCGGATAATTTTTGGGGTAGTCTTGGTGATTTAAAAGTTTTTTTAGGGAAATTAAGAGAGGCTTGTAATAAGGAAATTGTTGTTGAAAATGGAGCAAGTTTTATTTTTACAACAAAAGAAGAACTTGAAGAGGTCTGGAGTTTTTATGGCGAAGAAAAACACATATTCAAATATCTTAATATTTTACAAGCAAATGACTTAATTGAAAATATTGAGATTATTTTGCTTCACAAGAAAAAAGAAATATCTTTTGAAAGATTAAGTGAGGGTGAAAAACAATTTTTAATATTATATGGTTTAAAGGAATTACTAATTACTGATAATTCAATATTTTTATTAGATGAGCCTGATACTTATCTGCACCCTGCATGGCAAAGAGATTTCGTTAAATCTTTAATTGATATGGAGGATACAAAAACTAATTACTTGATTACTTCGCATTCACCAAATATAATTTCAGGGTTGAAAAGAGAACAACTTAGAATTTTAGAAAACATAGAAAACAAAACCAATATACGCGATTTTTCGTTTAATCCTTATGGTCAACCTGTAGATAGAATTTTAATAGATTATTTTGATCTTAAGGGTTTGAGGTATATAGATGTTGAAAAGGAAATTACTGAATTACAGGAAATGCTTACTCTTGACAAATTCAATTTAGAAGAATTTACATCTCTTTATACTAAGCTGGAAAAATTAATAGGCAAAGATGATATAGATTTACTCTCAATAAAACTTGAAAAACTTAGAAGAGCGAACTTAAATGAGAAAAATTAGTAAGGGAAGACACTCAACTTTATTCGATACTTTTATAACAATATATGCACCTACGGTATGGGAAGATATACACGAAATAGGTGTACCCAAAGATGCACATGAAGACACTAAATTACAAATATTAATCGATGAACAAAATCAACTATGTGGATATACTGAAATTTATATTAATGAAATTGAAGAATGCCACATTGATCATTATAAAAAAAGAAGCATGTTTCCTGAATTAACATTTGAATGGGATAATCTAATTGTTGCAAGAAAAGATAGTTTGTTCGGAGCCAATTACAAAGACCATCAATCAGGCATCGGTATAAATGATTATTTTTATATTTTGAATCCTGTGACTGATAAAGTTGAGAATTATTTTGAATATACTCCTTGGGGTGAGATAATACCTAAACCAGATTTATCTGAAGTTGAAAAAGAAAAAGCAATAAAGACAAAAGATGTTTTTAACTTGAATCATCGCTCATTAAAGGACAGAAGAAAAAATATTATTAGACTTATTAATGATTACGCTACATTGGGAAATCTTGATATTTATTCTGCTCTGGAATCGTCTGGGTTCACAAGTGTTAAAAACCAATTGTTAACATAAAAAAGGAGTATTTTAAAACAGAAAGACAGAAACAAACAAGTCTCTGCTTTTTGATTAGATATAAAAATTATAATGATAATTTATTCAACCTAAATAAAGCGATAAACTAAATTTTTAACTACTAAGCAGTAATTTTATAAGGATAATTTCTATGGGAAAGAAAAAAGGTGGAAAACCAACAATGCAATCAACTGAAAAATTATTAGCTAAACTAACCAAAGAATTAGGAAAACAAAATTTTATAACAGAGGATGACCTAAACAAATTCATGGAAGAAAATATAATTGGTAATGAATTAGATTTCGATGAAGAGGAGCAACTAACTAATTCTCAAAAAGCCCAAGAATTAGTTTGGGATGCTTGGGAATTAGAAGAGCCTGAAGATAGAGTTGAACTTGCTTTAAAAGCACTTCAGTTAGATGATAACTGCGCAGATGCATATAATTTATTAGCTGTGGATAAAGCAAAAAGCTATTTGGAAACTCTAAACTATTATTTAAAAGCAATTGAAGCAGGCAAAAAAACTCTTGGAAAAGATTTTGCAAAATTTAAAGGAGCCTTTTGGGGTTTTCATGAAACACGACCATATATGAGAGCAATGGACGGGCTTGCCTATACATTTTTGCAAAGTGATCAAATTGAAAAAGCTATTGATACTTGGAAAGAAATGTTAGTGCTAAACCCTAACGATAATCAGGGCGTAAGATACAACTTAATTACAGTTATGCTATCAGTAAGGAAATATAAAGATGTTGAAAAATTAATTAGTGATTTTAAAGACGATGCTTCGGCAACTTGGTTATATTCAAAAGCGTACTTGTTTTTTAATCAGAATGACAAAAAACCACTAGCAACAAAAGCTTTGGTAAAAGCCATGAAGTTTAATCCATATGTTCCTCTCTTTATTTTCGGTTTAAAAGAGATGCCTGAGGAGTTACCTGAATATATAGGCTTTGGTGATGAAAATGAAGCAATAGAATATGTGAATTCTGCAGTCTATTTATGGGGTACAAACAAAAAAGCGTTTATGTGGCTTGTAGATACTCATAAAAAAAATGTTGAAGAATTAGATGCTATTATTGAAAAAAAAGAAGGTAAAAGAAAAAATATATAATTTATTGATTACACTCTCCATCCAGAATATCAAGAAACACTTAAACCCGCCAAGGTTTCAACAGAATTATTGAGCTGTAGAAACCCAAACAACAATATTTTGTTCAGGATATTACCTGAATAATGTTTTGAATAATTCAGGCAATAACCTTATATTTACAATTAATATTTAAGGATATAACCTGATGAATCAAAAGAATAATTTGCAAATTAAACAATTAGATAAAAAGTTATCTAAGATGAACGAGCTAAAAGAAATAGCAGTTCCACAAAAGGGTTGGCTTTATGCTGTGCGTAATACTCTTAATATGTCGCTTAAACAATTTGGAAATAGATTAAATATAACGCCACAAAGTGCAAAAGAGATTGAGGAAAGAGAGATTAATAGAAACATTACACTTAAAAATTTAGCCGATGCGGCAAATGCTCTTGATATGCAACTGGTCTATGGATTAGTTCCAAAAGGCTCTTCAATAGAATCAATAATAGAAAAAAATGCTAAGCGAGTAGCTCGTGAAATAGTAATGAGAACATCTCATACAATGAGCTTAGAAGATCAAGAAAATCTTCCAGATAGAATTTCAATAGCAATTGAAGAAAAAGCAAATCATATAAAAAATGAATTACCAAGGTATTTATGGGATTAGAAATTGAATATCTACCAGGACAAACCCCGCTTGACCATGATGAGCTTGAAGGATTAAAAATTCCAACCATTACCACTCGTGGTGAGCTGGATGAATTTGAGCAGCAAAATATTGAACATGCTGTTGAGTGGACACTTAAAAACAAATTCAAAGCTGATAAGATTTTGACAGTTGAATTTATTAAGACTTTGCATAAAAGAATGCTTGGTGAAGTATGGCGTTGGGCTGGCGAATTTAGAACTACAAATAAAAACCTTGGTGTTGATAAATTTGAAATTCCCATCGAGCTAAGAAATCTAATTGATGATACAAAATACTGGATAGAAAAAAGTGTTTTTAAACCTGATGAAATTGCTATTAGATTTAGCCACAGAATTGTGAAGATTCATCCTTTTCCAAATGGCAATGGAAGGCATTCAAGACTAATTGGAGATATTTTAGCTAACCACGTTTTTAGCCACGATGTCTTTTCTTGGGGTGGAGAAAACCTTGAAACTAAAGGTGAAGCACGAGCATTGTATTTACAAGCTCTTCACGAAGCGGATAAGAATAACTACACTAAATTAATACACTTTGCAAGACAATAAACGTGAACAAAAAAAAGCACCGTTTTTAGGCGGTGCTTTAAATTGAGAATAATGTTAAGAATAGAATTTCTATTTTGTTGAGAAAAGAGAATCCTCCAAACCAGTGTTTGTTTTCAATGATGTGACTTCCAACTCCATTGATTGTGGACCAACTGATTGCGTAATTTTAAACGGAAACTTAATACCATCAACTTCTTTGTAATCATTATATAAACTACTTTGAGTCATAACTCCTTGAGGTAATTTTAGACTTTTACTTTCCTTTACTAACAATCCAGAAGTTTTACTGTAATAATGTGTCCAAACATCTTTATTTGGCAAAGTAAGATTTACAATATAAACATCCTCGCCATCTACTTTGTCTGTACCAGCTAGTTTGGCATTTATCCCAGCAGCGCTATAATTAAGGAATAAATTTAGAGTAGCTTCCATTTTCATGTTTTCTAAATAATCGCCTTCCAATATTTGTTCTTTGCCCATTGCAGCAACTTTACCAACCACACCGTCATAAACTGATTTTTGTTTCATCATTCCTGCATCCATGGTTTGTAAATACTTGTTTGGAGCTTTATTGAAAATTTCCAATTTTATTTCCATTCCTTGAACTTTGGAAGTAATTAAAGTGGTTTTGTCTTTAATCTTTTCTACTTTTTCTCTACCACCAATTGCCGAAATATAATTTTCAATAATTGATTTTGCTGTTACACCTTCTTCAGCTTTATTTGCAGAAGGATCATATTCATTTCCGTAAGTATCATAAAAACTGACTTTATTATCACCGCTTAATTTCACTAATCCTTCAAGAACGTCATCTCCTTTTCCAACAATTAAAATGTGAGCATTTTCTGGATTAACATATTTTTGAGCAGATTCATGTATATCGTTGACTGTAACTGAATTAAGTTTCTTCAAATAATTTTGATAATAATCAGATGGTAAATTGTATCGAGCAATATTTAATGCAAAGCCAGCAACAGTCTGTGAGCTTTCTAACGCTCGTGAGAAACTTCCAGTAAGAAAATTTTTTGCTGCTTGTAATTTTTCTTCTGAAACTTTTTCATTCCTAAATTTTTTCATTACATCTAAAAATGTAATTATTACGCTATCTGTTACCTCATTTCTAGCGTCGCAGGCAGAAGTAAAGTTTCCTACCAACTTATCACCAGTAATTGAGGAGTAAGCTCCATAAGTATATCCTTTTTCTTCTCGCAATACTTGGAAAAACTCACCAGATACTCCTCCTCCAAGAAGATAATTCATAACAGATGCTTTAATTGCGTCATCTCCAAATTTATCCAAGCTAATTGGATATGTTATATTTACTACTGATTGAACAGCATTAGCTCTATCAACAAAAGCTATTTTATTATTGGCGGGTGCTGAAACATCAGTATAAGTAAATGTTGGCACTTCCTTAGCTGTCCACTCACTAAAATATTTTTTCACTAATTCTTCAGCATCATCTTTTGTTATATCACCCACTATGGCAAGAAAAGCAATGTTAGGATGAAAATAGGTGTTGTAATATTCTTTACACATTTCTGCTGTAATGTTTGCAACTGTTTCTTCTGTTTGAATTTCTCCGTAGGGATGATCTTTTCCATAAAGCAAAACTTTACGAACGTTTGACGCAATTGCTGAAGGTTGTTCTTTAGCAGCTTTAAGTCCAGAAATAGTTTGCTTTTTTATCTTTTCAAGTTCTTCTTCCTTAAATGAAGGATGAAGTAAAACATCTGACATTAATGCTAACAGTTTATCAGTATGTTTGCTTAATGATGAACCATAGATTCCAGTTGATGATGTAGAGATATCTGCTCCAATAAAATCAATGGCTTCATCAAGTTCATCTTTTGTTTTGTTTTCGGTTCCAGCACGTAATAATTCTCCAGCAATAGAGATATAACCTGTATTCTCATTTTCCATAATTGCTTCTCTATGAAGTTGCAGAGAAACGGTTACACGTGGAAGCTTATCATTTTCAACTACGAAGACTTGCAATCCGTTATCCAATGTAAATGATTCATATTCACCAATTTTAATTTCTGGGGCTGGACCTGGTTTAGGTTTTTGTGTTCTATCCAGTTGAGCAAAAAGCAGAACAGATGTTAATAGAACAAAGCTTATCGTTTTTCTTATCATTTTAAAATCTCCAAATTTTTATTAATCAAACATATGAGAAAGTACTATTTTTTTTCTGCTTTGGGCAAGTAATATAAAGCGACTCTTGTATTACTATCCAAATATTCATTTGCTACACGTTTAATATCTTCACGAGTAACTGCCATGTAATTTTCTAACTCATTATTAATTTGATTTGTATTTCCATAATAAACATAATAGTTTGATAAGCTTCCGGCTATACCAGCAACGGTTGAAAACCCACCAACAATTCTACTTTCTATTTGGTTTTGAAGCTTTTGAAATTCATTTTCAGAAATTAATTCGGCTTGAACTTTGTCAATTTCATCTTGAAGTGATTTTTCAACATCATCTATTCCAACTCCAACATTTGCAATTGAATAAACAATAAACTGTCCTGAGTCTTCCAAAGCAAATGGAATTGAGCTTGCAAAAACAGATTTTTGCTCTTTGTCAACCAACCTTTTAGGTATGCGTGCACTAGGACCACCAGAAAGAAGTGTGGTTAACATATCTATTGCATATGAATCCTTATCCGTTTGTTTAGGAATTGGGTACGACAATAAAACCATTGGAAGTTGAATATTATCATAAACAGTATCTCTTACTTCCTCAGTTTTCTTTGGTTCAACAATATCAGGGAAAGTAATTTCTTGTTCACCTTTAGGTATATCGGCAAAATATTTTTCAATCATATCTTTTGCGTCATCAATATCAATATCGCCAGCAATTGTTAAAACTGCATTATTTGGTACATAATAGTGCTTATAGAAATTCATAAATTCATCAATGGTTGCCATGTCAATATATTGAGCAGAACCAATGGGAGTCCAGTTATAAGGGTGTTTTGTGTAAGCTCGTTTAAACGTTTCTTCAAGAAGACTTCCGTAAGGTTGGTTATCTAGTCTCATTTTTCTTTCTTCTTTTACAACTTTACGTTGTGTTTCAACACCAGTAGAATCAACTAAAAGATGTAACATTCTTTCAGATTCCATCCACAACCCAAGCTCTAATTGATTTGAAGGAAAAATTTCATAATAGTACGTGCGGTCAAAATTAGTTGTTGCATTATTTGTTCCGCCATTACTAGAAACAATTTTGTGATAATCTCCGGTTGGAATGTTCTCGGTTCCTTCAAACATTAGATGTTCAAAAAAATGTGCAAACCCAGTTCTATCCGATTGCTCATTTTTAGAGCCAACGTGATAGAAAACAGTTACTGCAACAATGGGTGTTGAATCATCTTGGTGGAGTATTACATGAAGTCCGTTATCTAAGTTATACTCAACAAAATCTATTTTCTTTTGAGCAACTAGAATAAAGTTTGTAACAAGGAATAGCACGATAACTTTTTTAATCATTATTAACCTCTATTAAATATGAAATGTTAAAACAAAATTATATAAATTTTTATTAACTAGAGAGTTTTTTTTGAATAAAATAATTGTGCGGATTATTTGGCGTAAACCCGCGACAAAAAAAATAAAAAGTTGTAGTTGGTAGAGTTTTTATTTATTAAGTGTTTTGTGTGAAAACAAATCGGCATTTTTGTCGCAAAAGTTTTTGCAATGAGTATTATTCCGAAAAAGTTATTTAAACGATTACAATTTCACATTTTAGTAAAGGAGCAGTTTATTATAGCAAAAAGTACTTGCTAACATTATATGTTAAAAAAGCCATTATCCAAGCAACAGTCATTGTATAAGTTGCGTAAAAAGCAGTCCATTTCCACTCACCTGCTTCTTTGTGGAACACAATTGTAGCAGCAGCACACGGAATATAAAGAAGTACAAAAACCATTAAGGCTAATGCCACAGCTTGATTATAGTTTGGATTTGCCAAGAGTCTCTCTCGTAACTCGTGCGAATTTTCGTCAACATCACCAAGCGAGTATAGTGTACCCATAGTAGAAACAACAATTTCTTTTGCAGCTATGCCCGAAATAAGAGCAATTCCTAATTTCCAATCAAATCCAAGTGGAGCAACAACTGGGGTTATAAGCTTTCCTAATTTCCCAGCAAACGAGTATTCAAGTTGCCTTGTACCTTCTTGATTATCCAAATCTTTAAGTATTACACTTTTTTCAATTTCGTTATAGTTAACGGAATTTGTAACATCATTTTTGATTTGTGAATATTCATTTGCTATTTCATCGCTTTTAGGATAATTGCTTGCAACCCAAATAAGAATAGATGCAGTTAAAATAATTGTTCCAGCTTTTCGTAAATAAAGTGATGCTTTTTGCCACATTTGCAACATTAAAATTTTAAAAGACGGCATTCTATATGGTGGAAGTTCCATTACAAATGGCTCAGATTCACCCTTAAAAACAGCAGTTTTAAGTAAACGGGCAGTTATTAAGGCAATTGCAATTCCCAGCATATAAATTCCAAAAAGTGCATTTCCTGCATGTGCAGCCCCAAAAAAAGTTCCTGCTATTAAAATATATACAGGAAATTTTGCACTGCAACTCATAAATGGAATTATAAGAAGAGTTGTAATTCTATCGCTTTTGTTACGTAAAGTACGTGTTGCCATAAAAGCTGGAACAGAACAGCCAAAACCTGTAATCATTGGAATAAATGATTTTCCGTGCAAACCAAATTTGTGCATCACTTTATCAATTACAAATGCAGCTCGCGCCATGTAACCGGTTCCTTCCAAAAAAGAAAGGGAAAAGAATAAAATCATAATATTGGGGAGAAAAACCAAAACGCCACCAACACCTGCAATAATTCCATCCACTATAATAGATCGAGTGTTTGGTTCTGCAATTATTACAGATACTGTTTTACCAAGCCATGCAAAAAAAGATTCAATCCAATTCATTGGCATTTCACCAAGAGTGAATGTTAGCTGAAAAATTCCCCACATAAAAAATATAAATAGTGGAAGCCCAGTTATTCTATTAATTAAAATGGAATCAATTATTTCAGAATTGCTCTTTTTCTTTTTGGCAGGGTATTTAACTGTTTCCTTTATTGCTCCACGTATTAATGCATGTCTTTCTTCTTTTAACATTAATTCTGGATCGCTTTCAAATTTACGAGTAATTTCTTTAATAGCATCGGTTAAAATTTTATTAATTTTAATCCAAACTGGATATTCGCGCACAATTTTGTAAACATCCTTATCGTTCACCAATAATTTTATTGCAATCCAACGTGGGTAATATTTTTGTGAGAGATCAGAATCTTTGGAAATAACAGAAATTAATTGCTCAATATATTCTTCCATTGTTTGAGAAAAGGCAAGTTTGTTTTTCTTAATGGAAATTTTTTGAGTAAAAAGTTCAACGATGTGATTAAGTAACTCTTCAACTCCAAGACCTGTAACAGCCGATGTTGGAATAAAATGAGTTCCAAGCAATTTTTCCAATTGCTCTATATCAATTATTGTTTCTTGCTTTTCTAACTCGTCATACATATTTAAAGCAACAAGCAGATTAGCTTGAATATCAATTAGTTGAGTTGTTAAATATAAATTTCTCTCTAAATTTGTGGAATCAACAACATTCACAACTATATCTGGATTTCCATCTAAAATATATTCGCGGGTAATTACTTCTTCGGGGGAATAAGTGGTTAAACTATAGGTGCCAGGTAAATCAATAATTTTTATTTCAAATCCATTGTACGAAACGGTTCCTTCATATTTTTCAACCGTAACACCCGAAAAATTACCAACTTTTTGATTTGCTCCAACCAATTTATTAAAAAGTGAAGTTTTGCCACTGTTGGGATTTCCTACTAAAGCAACTAATATTTCTTTTTTTTGCATATAAACTTTATTTTTGTGTTAGAAGCATAACAAATGAGAAGAAAAAACTAACCTCTACCTTTAAAAATACTCCAACGTTTTATGTTATGTCTATCGCTCTTATCTAGTTCAACAATTTTCACAAATATTCCTTTTGCTTCTGCAATTCGAAGTGAAAGATTAAAACCATTAATCAAGATTTCTATTGGGTCACCTAAAGGGGCAACACGTATAACTTTAACTTTAACTCCTTTAACCAACCCCATATCAAGAAGTCGGAAACGAATATCACCTTTTGCACCCATTTTTGTAACTTCTACTAAATCGCCAACCTTTACTTGGTTTAAAGTTATAATTAGCTCTTCGGTGCATTCCAATAAAATTTTTGAAGCAAGTTCACGTCCTAATTTTACTTCAATATCATTGTGTTTAACTATTACTTTCCCGTGACCATTTTCTTTTGATTTAAAGAAAATTTTATCGCCAATTTTTAACCCAAACGATTCCAAATTATTAATAGCACCTAAGCCACCAGCAATTTCTACAATGCTCGATTCATAATTGGCTGGGCAATATGTTAATCTTGTTAAATTCACTATTTAAACTTAATCTTAATAAGGACTAAAAGCAATTTTTCTGTTAATTTAAAATAACTTTAATGCTTCTTGATAATTATGTTAAATCAACTTATTTTTAGGCGTTAAACTAAGTCTGTTACATTACTTTTAAAATTGAGTTTATTAATAGTGTTGCAAAATTTTCTACTAGTTTGAAAACGGGAAAGATTCCAAAAAAGTTATACTCAAAATAAAGTATATTCCAAATAAATTAATTATGTACAAAAGCCAAAACAAAATTCTGTTTGTATTATTTTTTAGTGTGGTGCTAACTACATCTTTTTTTGCATATTCATTTCAAGACGAAGACAAAAGACTTTCCAAATTTAATAACCTCCCAACAATTGAAAAAATTGATTCACTAAACAATTATGCAACCAATTTAAAGGGATCAAATACTGACTTACGAATTGAATTAGGTCGTAAATGCTATACTTTATCTCAACAAGAAAATTATGAATTAGGATTAATTAAAGCGCAATTTAATATTGGTGCTGGATTTTTCCACTCTTTACAGCGCGATTCTGCATTAACCTATTACCGAAAATCTTTTGAACTTTCAAAAAAAAGCAAAAATACTCTTTGGGTAATGAACCTTTCTATTAATTTGGGGCAAACTTTTTCTGAAAAATATAAGTTTGATTCAGCAATGGTTTATTATAATCTTGGGATTGATAATGCTGAAATACTAAAGGATTCTGCTTCTCTTGGTTATTTAATTAACTCAGTTGGCTTTGTTTACTGGAAAAAAGGCGATTTCAATTTCGCCTTAGAAAATTATAAAAAAAGTTTAAAAATACTTGAACGTGTTGGAGATGACAAACAAGTTGCTGCTTCGTTAAACAATATTGCAACTTCATATTTTCAATTAGGAAATTACAAACTTGCTCTTGAATACTTTATAAAATCATCCGAATTAAGAAAAAAATATTCACCTACAACTTCCCCAATAATTTTAACAAGCATTGGGTTAATATATCTTGAGTTAGATGACACAACGCTTTCGCATAACTATTTTAGTGAAGCATTAATAAATGCCGAAACAACTAATAGCATTCTTGGAAAAGCATATGCTAATTTAGGTTTGGGAGATTTATGCTTAAAGCAAAACAAGTACAATTTAGCCATTAAACATTATAATAAATCAAAAGAATTTTATACCGAATTAAATGATCAAAATGGAATTGCTAAATTATTAAATAACATTGGATTAGTTTATCTAAAAGAAAACGAGATTAAAATTGCTGAAAAATATTTTTTATCAGCTTATAAAACAAGTAAGCAAAAAGAATTAGCTCAATCGGAAGTAGAATCGTTTGCTAATTATGCCAATATTCAAATATTAAATGGTCAATATATTTTAGCAAAAAATAATCTTGAAAAAATTTACAAACAAGCCCAAAAAGGGAATTTTGTTACCAGCAGACTTAAAATATTAAATTTGCAAGGGTTATTATATGAAAAAGCTAAGGATTTTAAGTCCGCTTTATATTTCAATAAATTATACAACAATTTAAAAGACAGTTTATTTAACGAAAAAAGTCTTAGAATTATTTCTGAAATAAAGGAAAAGCACGAAGCCGATAAAAAAGAGAAAGAAAATGTTGCCTTACAGTACGAAAATAAAATTCAAAAACTTGATTTAAATAACCAGGAAAAAGAAAAACAATATATTACCATTATTGTAGTCTTTCTCTTTTTAGTGATTGCATATTTAATTTATCAAAATTCGTTACGAAAGAAGCGAAATGCTTCATTACTGGCTGCAAAAAATGAGGTTGAAAAAATAAATGAGAAATTAAATAAAACAAATAAATTACTTCAAAATTTAATTTCCACAAAAGACAAATTCTTTTCTATAATTGCACACGATTTGAAAAATCCGTT
Organism: Ignavibacteriales bacterium CG18_big_fil_WC_8_21_14_2_50_31_20; assembly: GCA_002786785.1. Classification (GTDB taxonomy): domain Bacteria; phylum Bacteroidota; class Ignavibacteria; order Ignavibacteriales; family Melioribacteraceae; genus 1-14-2-50-31-20. The sequence continues at coordinate 18,111 of PCUD01000171.1, forward strand.
TGGAACTCTTTTGGGTGCCACACAAATACTTAAAATGGATGACGAATTAAGTGAAGAGGATAAAAAAGAACTTATTGAAATTATAGCTAACGATTCCGAAAGGCTTTATTCCTTACTCGAAAATTTACTGTTTTGGGCAAGTTCGCAGACTGGCAAATTAAAAGCAAAGAAAACAAATGTCCAAATTAACTCATTAATTTTAGATGTAGTTACATTGCTTAAATCCAATGCAAAAAATAAAAATATTAGCTTAAATATAGATGTTCCCAAAAATTTAATTGTTGTTTTTGATGAATTTATGTTCAGTACAATTATTCGAAATTTATTAACAAACGCCATTAAATTTTCGTACCATGGTGGAACTATTTCAATTGAAGCTGAAGAAATTGGCAACAAAATTCATCTTAAAGTTATTGACCAAGGTGTTGGAATTAGCAAAGAAAACCAAACCAAATTATTTTCTGAAAATTCTGGTTTTAAACAAAAGGGAACAGACAAAGAAAAAGGCACAGGGCTTGGTTTAATCTTATGCCGTGATTTTATGAAAGAAAACGACTCTATTATTACCCTTTCAAGTGAAGTTGGAAAGGGAACCACATTTGAACTTATCCTTCCAAAAGCAAAATAGCTTAATAGTTTTTTATTTTTTGAAACTTTTTTCTTTATTATTTGGGTTTTTAAAATTAAACTATATATTTTTTGAGTAGTATAATTAGTTTTTATTAACATAATAATAACCAGGATTTTGTATGAAAAATGTGCTAATTCTCGGAGCTGGACAAAGCTCACCCTATTTAATTTATTATATGCTGAACGAAGCAGAAAAGTATAATTGGGAAGTAATAGTTGCTGATTATAATTATGAGGCTGCTCTGGCAAAGATTAACAACCATCCAAAAGGTAAAGCCGTTCAATTTGATGTAAACGATGAAAATTTGAGAAATGAATTAATTAAAAATGCTGATATTGTCTTAAATTTATTGGCACCTCCATTTCAATTTTTGATTGCTTCCGATTGTTTGAAACATGGTAAATCTGTAATTTCTGCAAGTTACGAAAACAAAAAAGTAGCTGCGCTAAACAAAGAGGCAAAAGAAAAAGGAATATTAATCCTTAATGAAATGGGATTAGATCCAGGTATTGACCACATGTCCGCAATGTCACTAATTCAAAAAATTCATGATGAAAACGGATTTGTTACTAGTTTCATTTCTTATGGAAGTGCAATTCCTGCACCAGAAGTTAAATCAAATCCATTAAATTATTGTATTACTTGGAATTCAAGAAACGTGGTAATGGCAGGTGAAATGGGTGCAATTTATTTAGAAGACGACAAAATTAAAATTGTTCCATACAGACATCTTTTTAATAGCACAAACGAAGTGGAAGTTGATGGAATTGGAAAATTAGAAGCTTACCCAAACAGAGATTCTGTTATGTATCAAGATGTTTTTGAGCTAAAAAATGTTAAGACAATGATTCGCGGTACTTTAAGATATCCTGGATATAGCGAACTTTGGAGCCAAATTGTAAAATTAGGAATGCCAAACGAAGTAGTCGAGATTCCTAAATTGAGTGAAATGACTTACCGTGAATACACCGAAATGTTTGTTCCTAAAACCGCTAATTCTGTTAACTTGGAAGATAGAGTTGCTGACTTTTTGAAAATTTCTCCAACTGGTGTAATTATGGATAAATTAAAATGGTTAGGACTTTTTGACAACAAAGTTATTGGAGGGAATGTTAAATCTTCAACAGAAGTTATGCAAAAGATTTTAAATGAAAAACTTCCTCTTCCAGCAGGCAAAAGAGATATGGTAATTTTAATGCACATTTTAGAAGCCGAATTTCCAAATACAAATACACGAAAAAAATATGTTTCAACTTTAGTTGATTATGGCAAGCAAAATGGAATTACGTCAATTGCTAAAACGGTTGGGGCTCCAGCTGCAATTGCTGCAAAATTAATTCTTTTGGGAGAGCTAAATATTACTGGAACACACATTCCAACTCACCAATTAATTTATACAAAAGTTTTAAAAGAGTTAGAAACATTAAAGCTAAAATTTGTTGAAAAGGTTGAAGAAATAGTCTAATTTGCAAAAGCCCAAAACTAAAATTTGGGCTTTCTGTTTGGTTTTGTCTTAAAGTGCCCAAAATCAGCAAATAAAAATTAACTTTTTGTGAACAATTTAAAACAAAAAACCTCCAAGAAAAATTTGGAGGTTTTATTTTAATAGGATAAAAATCTATCTAACATGTTTCCACCAATAATAATACTTGTTTTCCAAATCATTAATAGAAGGCATTGGGAAAAATTTATAATCGGTTGGTGAAAAGAACCAAAAACCATGTCTTAAATAACTAAAAGAAAGATCGCGAAGTAGCGAACCCAATCCAACAGTTTTGGTTGCTTTATCTGGAATGTTTCTTAGTTCTTTAATGCTATCATACATTCTATAAGGATTAACGCGAGGTAAATCTATATTAAATATTTCACTTTGTTTGTTTGATTTTAAAAAGTGATCAATATCAAACTCAATTTGCGTAAAACATATTTTAGGAGCACCTTTTGAGTCGGTACCGGTTGTAATATACTTTCCAAAATCTCTTTGGTCAAAAGTGGAAAGAACTAAATTTTCAAGTGGAGTAATTTCTTGGTAAGTTCTTATCATTCCAGGTTCGTTAATTGCGGTGTATTCTGAAGGTTCAAGTGAAAGAACTTTGCCATTTGAAGTACAAAGATGTAATTTTTGAATTGCCGAAATATCAATATCTTCAATAACTCCATAAGATTTGATAAACTTTGTCTTTTTAGGCGAGCCATCCTCGTGAGGAACTGTTAAATCGAGATATTTTTGAATATTACAAGTTTTGTTTCTATATTCAATATCAATTTCTGCAAAAATTACTTTTCCACTATAATGTTTCTCACCGCCAACTGTGTAATGCTCACCAAATTTATCTGGCTCCAATTGAGATGCAACAAGTGCATTTATTGGAAAAACAATCATATATAAATGTTTTTGATACTCAGCCATAGTTACTCCAATTCTTTAATAATAATGAATACAAATCTATTAAATAGTGCTTCTAAGAGCAAGATGAATGAAAAATCTATAATAATAATATTTTAATAAGAAATACTTAAGCTTCTATTAATTATAATACAGCAAAACATATACTAATGCTTTTGTTCACTAATGTACTATTCTTACTCTAAAAATAGTCTAAAATAAAACCTTATATTCTATTCAACTGAAACTTTTGTTATATTGAAACATCCAATTACTAACATTTTTTAATTTAGGAAAACAATGAAACAAATTATATATAAAAGAGTTCTTCCAATTTTTGCTGGAGCATTATTGGGATATGCTTATTATTATTATATCGGTTGCGTTAGCGGCTCTTGTGCAATTACAAGTAATCCATATATTTCAACTGTTTATGGTGGGTTATTAGGCGGACTTCTATCTTTTCCAAGTAAGCGAAAGGAAAAAGAAAGATTAAATGAAAATAAATAAAGATATTGAAATTGAGGAACTGGTTAAAATTTTGCCAGAATCAGTTGCCTATTTAAGAGTTGAAGGAATTAGATGTTTGCGATGTGGTGAACCAATTTGGGGTTCGTTAGATGACGCAGCCAAAGACAAAGGCTTTAAAGATGAAGATGTTAATAGGTTTGTTAAAGAATTAAATGATATTGCAAAAAAATGAACGGAGTTTAAATGAGCCCCAAAAATAGAAAAATTGGTAAATCACAAATTGACGAAGAAGAAAAAATAATTTTTAATTTAAATAAAAAACAAAGAAGCCGAGCATATACTTTACTTTTTTTTGTGATTGTCTTAATTCTTTTTATAGTTAATAATTCTTCCGATGATAAAAAGCCTGGTCCACTTCCTCCAAATTATAAGCAAGAGAATTCCGATTTATTAAAGCTTTCGGACTTAAAAGGAAAAGTTGTACTAATTGATTTTTGGGCAACTTGGTGTGCTCCTTGCCGTGAAGGAATTCCTGATTTGGTTGCACTTAAAAATGAATTTAAAAATAACGACTTTGAAATAATCGGGATTTCTGTTGATGCTTTAACTCGTAATGGCGAAACAGATGCCGATGTTCCACAATTTATTAAAAACTTCAAAATTAATTACCCAATTGTTAGAGGCGACGAAAGTGCAATTTATTCCTTTGGTGGAATTAAATCAATTCCTACAACATTTTTAATAAATAAAAGTGGAAAAGTTGTTGCAAAGTATGAAACACTTGTTGCAAAAGAGACACTTACCGAAAACATTAATAAAATACTAACTAATAATTATGACTCATCAAATGTAAATTTATCTCCGCATTTTGCACTTCCAATCATAAAACAAGAATAATTTTGTTTGGTATAATATGAATATTAAGTAGTTTTGAAAGTGATATTTTAATTATGTAAGATATCACTATCTATTATTAATCTAGTTTATAGAATGAATACTTTAAATAAAAATAAATCCTTACACGAAACACATTCGCAAATAATTTTAAATAGTATTGTAGAAGGTGTTTTTACCGTTGATCAAAACTTAAGAATCACATATTTTAATAAAGCTGCCGAAAAAATTACTGGCGTTAAAGTTAACAATGCAATTGGTGAGTTTTGCTACGAAATTCTAAAATCAAATATCTGCGAAGCGTCTTGCCCTATTAAATTAGCTATGTTAACTGGAGCCGAAAGTGTTAATCAAAAAGTTAATATTCTTCGCTTTGATGGAAAAGAAATTCCTATTTCAATTAATTCATCTGCTTTAAAGGATGAATTGGGTGAAATAATTGGTGGAGTTGAAACTTTTCGCGATTTATCTACAATTGAAGCACTAAGAAAGGAAATTGAAAAGGGATATACTTTTGAAGATATTGTATCAAAAAATCACAAATTAGTCGAACTTTTTAATATCCTTCCAAACATTTCTGAAAGTGAAGCAACTGTGTTAATACAAGGACCAAGCGGTTCAGGAAAAGAATTATTTGCACGTGCAATTCATAATTTAAGTTTTAGAAAAAATGGACCATTTATTGCAATAAATTGTGGTGCTTTGCCCGATAACTTACTCGAATCGGAGTTATTTGGATATTATAAAGGAGCATTTACCGATGCTCAAAAAGATAAGCCTGGTAGGTTTGAATTGGCAAAAGGTGGAACTATATTTTTGGATGAGGTTGAATCGTTATCACAAGCAACTCAAGTTAAATTGTTACGAGTGTTGCAAGAAAAGGAGTTTGAGCCACTTGGTGCAACAAGTACTGTTAAAACAGATGTGCGTATCATTTCGGCAACAAAAGATAATTTGCTAGATTTAATTGCAAAAAATAAATTTAGAGACGATTTATATTTTCGGTTAAATATTGTTAAAATTGAACTCCCTTCATTAAATGAAAGAAAGGATGACATTCCTTATCTAATAAATCATTTTGTTGAACGTTTCAATTATAAAACGGAAAAAATGATTACCTCTGTTTCAAAAGAGGTTCTTGAATTTTTAATGAATTATTCTTACCCTGGTAATATACGTGAACTTGAAAATATTATTGAGCATGCTTTTGTTATGTGTCAAAATGAAGTTATTGAAATTGAAGATTTGCCAAACGATTTAGTCAATTTAGGTATTATTGAGCCGAACGAAACAGAAATTCAACCAATTGAAAAATCGGAATGTGAATTAATTCATAACACACTAAAAAAATATAATTGGAATAAAATTGAAGTTGCCAAAGAATTAAAGCTTCACCGTTCAACTCTTTGGCGTAAAATGCGAAAATATGGACTTCTTAAATAATTACTTTTTATTTCTTATCTACCCGTTAACCAATTTTTTAATAATAATTTATCATCTTCACTTAATTTTGCTGAAGGATGAGTAATTAGATAAATTGGCAGTGGCATAGTATCTCGCGAAATTTCTTCAATTATTTCTTCCTTTTTCTTTTCCATTTTGCTATCGTCTAATTTATTCCATTCGGAAAAATTTAATTCCTCTCTTCCATTTTTAACATCTTTTGCAACTAACCACGAAATTGGTGCAATATAACTATAAACTGGCCAAACAGTTTCGTTTGAATGACAATCGTAACATGAATTTTTTAATATCACCTCAACATCTTTGGGAGTAGATATTACTAAATTATTATCCACTGGAGGATTGTTTCTGTTAATGGGTATAAATTGAATTAAAATTATTGGAATTAGCACATACAATAATGTTTTTGATTTTTTTTTCAAGGTTTCACCATATTATTTATAAAATTGGAATTTGCTACAAGATTGATTTTAATAAGATAGATTATACAACATAAATTTCTAAGTATAAAGTTAATAAAAATATTATTTGGTATTTAAATATTTCTTAATGTTTCATAAATGCAACCGTGTTGCACAACGTGTTGCAGAAGTGCGACAGACATCAATATCTTAATTTTAAGAGTTCTTTTTTTGAGCCAAATTATGCTTTTTATAATAGAACATTTTTGGCCTATTTGTTGTAATGATTGCAACAAAAAAAGAATTAAATAATGGAATTTATAATAATACCCGTTTTTGGCAACAGAATTTCACCCCGCCTTGATTATGCCGAGCATTTTCAACTCATTTCAATTGAAAATAGAAGAATTCAGAAGCAGGAATCTATTAATATTATTACAAACAGCCGTCTCGAAAGAATAAATAGAATAATTAGAATGAAACCAGATATTATAATTTGCAATGGATTAACTGAACGCTGTTACGTAGAACTAACAAAATCTAAGATTAAAATTATTCCATGGATTCAAGGAGAAATTGACGAAGCACTCGACAAGTATTTTTCGGGTTATTTACGTGAAAGCGGGCAACACAAATTTGGAAATAAACTAAATTAAAAACGATAGGAAATAATTATGTCACAAAATCGGAGAGAGTTTTTAAAAACATTTGCAGCTATTGGTGCTACTGCTGCAACTCTCACAGCTGTTACTCCAAAAGTAACAAAAGGCAAATCAACCCGTCCACTATCTCCCAATAGAAAGGGCGTTTTAGTTGATACAACGGTTTGCATTGGCTGTGGTAAATGTGAGTGGGCTTGCAAAACAGCCCATGATATCGAGCCAGGAAGCATTAATGATTACAACACTAAATTAACCGATAATTCACAAAGAAGACCATCGGAAAATGCTTTAACTGTTGTAAATCAAATAGATATTTCCAATGCAAATAGTGGTAAAATTAAATTACAATGCATGCATTGCGAACATCCAGCTTGCGAATCAGCTTGTATTGTTGGTGCAATAACAAAACAAGAAAATGGGGCTGTTACTTGGGATACCGATAAATGTATTGGTTGTAGATATTGTATGGTAGCATGTCCTTTCCAAATTCCAGCTTTTGAATACCATAAAGCACTAGATCCTAAAATTGTGAAATGCGATTTTTGCATTAATCGTACAACAGAAGGTAAGCTTCCAGCATGTGTTGAAATTTGTCCAGTTGGTACGTTAACTTATGGAACAAGAGACGAACTAGTTATTGAAGCAAAAAGAAGAATTGGCAAAGACCCTGATAAATACTTTAACCAAGTTTTTGGAGAATATGAGGTTGGTGGAACATCCTGGTTATATCTTGCTGATAAAAATTTGGTAGATGGAGTTTTCCCAAAATTAGGTACAAACCCTGCACCTGGTGTTTCAGAATCAATTCAACATGGATTATTTGCATATTTTGTACCACCAGTTGCATTATATGCACTTTTAGGTGGCGTTATGTGGCTTTCCAAAAACAAAGAAAAAAATGAAGGAGGCCACTAATGGAACATAAATTTAAACCCGAACAAATGACAAAAAAATATTTCACGCCTTGGGTAATTGTCCTTGCTGCAATTGCATTAAATGGATTGGCATTTTTGGCAATGAGATTTTTCTTCGGAATTGGCTCAGTTACAAATTTAAATAACCAATTTCCTTGGGGAATTTGGATTGGATTAGATGTTGGTGCTGGGGTTGCACTTGCAGCGGGTGGATTTACCACTGCTGCACTTGGTCATATTATGCATCGCGATAAGTATGAGGTAATAATTAGACCCGCTTTATTAACTGCAATGTTGGGCTACACTTTTGTTGCAATGGGTGTTTTTGTTGATATTGGTAGATGGTATTATATATGGCATCCACTTATTATGTGGAATGGAAACTCTGCTCTTTTTGAAGTGGGTATTTGTGTAATGATTTACGTTTCTGTTTTATATATTGAATTTTTACCAATAGTTACAGAACGTTTTATTGGAAGAGTAAATCTTCCTGGATTCTTAAATCGCTTTAATCTTTTAGTTGATGGACTTTTGAGAAAATTGGACCGCGGACTCGATAAGACAATGTTTATCTTTATTATTGCAGGTGTTGTGCTTTCTTGCTTACATCAATCATCACTTGGAACATTAATGATTATTGCTGGACCAAAAATGCATCCTCTTTGGCAAACGCCAGTTCTACCTTTGCTTTTCCTATTATCAGCATTCTCGGTTGGTTTTCCTATGGTAATTATGGAATCGATTACAGCTTCAAAATCATTTGGATTAAAGCCAGAAACTGATGTACTTTCAAGTTTATCAAAATTTGTTGCACCTTTATTAGGCATTTATTTAGCCTTTAAAATTGGAGATATGTTCATTAGGGAAACATTTGTTTATTTAGCAGAATTTAATTCAACAACTATTCTTTTTGGAATTGAATTAGTAGTTGGAGTAATTATTCCGCTAAGAATGTTTCTTTCCGAAGAAGTTCGTAATTCTGTTCCTGGATTATACATTGCCTCAATGCTTGTAATTTTTGGAGTTGTTATGAATAGGTTTAACAATTTTGTAACAGCATACAATCCTCCTTATGCCACAGAATCATATTTCCCATCAATTGGCGAAATCTCTGTTACATTAGGTTTTGTTGCACTTGAAATATTAATCTATCGGCTTTTCGTGAAAATATTTCCAATTATTAGTGTTCCACTAAAAAATGTGGGGCTCAAAGCTAAATATGCAATTCGTGGAGGTTTGAAATGAGGAAATTAATTTATTTAATATTGTTTGCATTTTTAACTACCACATTTGCTCAAAATAAATTATCAAAACTGCACTCTAAACAAAATTTAGAATGCACAACTTGTCACGAATGTGAAGTTCCTACTAAAACAAATCCTTGCTTAGCTCTTTGCCCAAGGGATAAAAGTAAAGGAATATCAAACGTTTATAAATTGGAAAAAGCAGCTAAAGTATTTGAAATTAACAATATAAAGGGCGAAAAAGATATTTATGCACCAGTTGTTTTTTCACATAAAGTGCATGCCGAAATGTCAGAAATGAATAACGGATGTATAACTTGCCATCATTATAATCCACCTGGTGAAATAGTTAAATGTACTTTTTGTCACGAAGTTGATAGAAATAAAAGTACTATTAATATGCCAGATTTGAAATCGGCTTATCATAGACAGTGTATGGATTGCCATAAAACTTGGGAAGAAAAGACAAAATGTGAAAATTGCCATACGTTAAATAACAATTATAAACCAGAAAATTCCGAAAGTTCAACAGTAAAAATAAATTTACCGTTAAAGCGTCCAATTACTAAAGTATATGAAACAGAAAAATATATAAAAGGAAAATTAGTATCGTTTCATCATAACGATCATGTTGAATTATTTGGACTTGAGTGTACTAGTTGCCATAAAGATGAGTCTTGCCAATCATGTCATAATCAAAAATTGGATTTCAAAAAAACAATAGATACAACAAGACACAGTAGATGTGAATCTTGTCATAGTGCTGAAATCAAAAATCAATGTGCAAAATGTCATAGCGAAAAAGAAACTGCACCTTTTAATCATTTTACAAATACTGGTTTTGACATAACAAAATATCACTCAAAAAATTCATGCAAGAGCTGTCATGCAAAAGCAGGTAATTTTTCTGGATTGAAAGCTCAGTGCCAAAGCTGCCATAAATGGAATGGAGATAATTTCGATCATTCAATAACTGGACTAAAATTAAGTGAAGATCATATTGACCTTGAGTGCAGCGATTGTCACGAAAACAATAATTATAAAAAACCAACTTGTTCAAGCTGTCACGATGAAGCAGAAGGTTTTATTGTTCCCCAAAAACTGCCTGGTGAAAAGGTAAATTAAATGAAGATATTTAAAAAAATAGGAACAAGATTAATTTTAGCAGTTTCTTTTACTGTCATAATTATTATTGGAGTGTTTGCATATTTTAATATTGAATCTCACTCCAATAATTTAATTTCAGAAGTAGAAAGGCACGCAAATCAACTTAGTGAAACCGTTAAAAACACTATGCAATTTGATATGCTGTTAAATAACAGGGAGCATATTGCACGTGTAATTAAAACGGTTGCCAAAGAAGATGGAATTAAGTATATCCGAATTTTAAACAAAAAAGGTGAAATTATCTATTCTACAGATTCAACTCAACTTGGATTAATGTTAGATAAAAAAGCCGAAAGCTGTTATGCATGTCATTCCGAAAACGAACCATTACAAAAGCTTTCAATAAACGAGCGGACAAGAATATTTAAATTAAATTCAGATTCTTCCAGCACGCTTGGCGTTATAAATCCAATTTATAATGAGCAAAGTTGTTGGAATGCCGATTGCCACGCTCACTCTTCAGAACAAACAGTACTTGGTGTTTTAGATATTACTGTTGATCTTAAAGAAGTTGAGCGTTTAACAAATAATAGTAAAAGGGATGTTGCTCTATTTGCACTAATAGCAATTGTTGTAATTGCTATTATTTTAAGGGTTTTGGTGAAAATTTTAATTCAAAAGCCTGTTCGTGAATTGTTACAAGCTACAAATTATGTGGCAGTAGGAAATTTGAGCCATAGAATTAACTCCTCAAGAAAAGATGAAATTGGTAAGCTTGCAGATTCGTTTGATAATATGACTGTAAAACTTGCCGAAGCACGAATGCAACTCTTTCAGTCAGATAAAATGGCCTCAATTGGTCGCTTAGCTGCTGGGGTTGCTCATGAGATAAACAACCCGCTTACCGGTGTTTTAACATACAGCAGTTTTTTATTAAAACGAGTTAAGAACAACCCAGAAATGAAAGCCGATTTGGAAGTAATTGTCAGAGAAACAAAAAGAAGTAGAGAAATAGTTAAAGGTTTGCTCGATTTTTCACGTCAATCTACACCTAAAAAAGGAACGGTTGAAATTGCAGAAGTAATAGACAACACATTAGCAGTTATTTCAAATCAACTAAAAATAAACCATATAATTCTTGAAAAAAAATATGATAAAAAAATTCCGCAAATAATGGCTGACGCCAATCAAATTCAGCAGGTATTCTTAAACCTGTTAATTAATGCAATTGATGCAATTGGCAAAACTGGTGGAACAATTAGCATTACTACAAAAGAGATTTTTCTTTCCCCTTATGGAACATTTCAGATTAGAAATGCAATGTGCCCAAACAGTCATTCTTTAATGGATGAAAAACATAAAATTGATGGTTTCCCCTCAATTAAATTAAAAGCTAAATCATCCCAAAATGAAGGATTTATTAATTTGGACCCCATTTATGGAAAACATCAGCACCATTATGGAATTCAATTTAAGGAAAATGAAATTATTAATCTATTCTGCCCACAATGTGGTGTTAGCCTTTTGGATGAAAACAAAAAAAGTCCAACTTGTGGCGCACCAGTGTACAATTTAATTATTCCAGATAATGGCAAAGTTGAAGGCTGCACAAGGTTTAACTGCCATTGGCAAAAGTGGGATGCTGTTGATAGTGCTGGAGATATAAATTTTGTGGAAATAAAAATATCAGATACAGGTTCTGGAATTGATCCAAAATTTTTGAACAAAATTTTTGAACCATTTTATTCCACTAAAGGGCAACAAGGTACTGGACTTGGGCTTTCAGTAATTTGGGGAATAATAAATAATCACAAGGGAAAAATTAGTGTTGATAGCACGTTAAACGAAGGGACAACTTTTACAATTCATCTACCGGTGTGTTATGAGTAAAAAGTATGACATATTAATAATTGATGACGAAGAAGTAATCATTAACGCAATTAATATGATTGCAAAGTTTAATGAATACACAACCGCTTCGGCTACAAATGCAACAGAGGCATTAACTTTGTTGGATGAAACATCTTTTAATTTGATAATAACAGATATTATGATGCCCAAAATGGACGGCTTTCAATTTTTAGAAATTGTAAATCGTAAAAAAATTAAAACACCAGTAATCATGACAACGGGATATTCAACATTAGAAAATGCCGTAAAAGCACTAAATTGTGGTGCAATTGCATTTGTCCCTAAACCATTTACTTTTGAAGAATTAACATCTGTATTTAAGCGGGGCATTGAATATTCAAAAATTTCAAACAAGCTTTTCTCTCGTGGTAATTCAGATGATTTGTTGTCCATAATTCCATGTCCACCCAAATATTACAGATTAGGATTTGATAGTTGGATGAATGAGGAATTTGAAGGGACTGTTAAGATTGGAGTAACCGATTTGTTTTTAAATTCGGTTGGAAGCCTTGATAATATTGATTTGATGAGTGTTGATGAAAATATTTATCAAGGAAACAGCGTCTTAAAAGTTGTCGATTCAGATGAATATATACACCAAGTTTTGTCGCCAATTAGTGGCAAAATAGTAAGTGTTAACGAAAAAGTTCTTGAAAACATAAATCTGTTAGCAAAGGATCCATATTTTGATGGCTGGATTTATACTATAATTCCGTTTTCGCTGAAAGCTGAAATAAATAATTTAACATCATGTAGTTCAGATATTTAAAGTTTTAATTAATAAGGAGAAAAAAATGGTACTATTTATTCTTGCAGTTTTACTTTTTGCTATTTCAGATTTAATTATTAGAACTGTTATAAGCAAAATGAAGGCAAAAAAAATTCGTGAAGAACGAGCTAATATTTTAAATGAAAGTTTAAATATTGATTTAAGCTCAACCGAAGCGAAATCATTAAAACGTGTTGAAATTGAAAATCCAAAAGCAAAAATACTTTGTGTGGATGATGAAGCAATTATTTTGGATAGTTTTAGAAAAATACTTGTTCTTGATGGATATTCAGTTGACACAGTTGAAAATGGTAGAGAAGCTTTACAATTGTTGAAAACACATCATTACGATTTTCTTTTCACTGACTTAAAAATGCCAATTATGGATGGAGTTGAAGTAACTAAGGCCACCAAAGAATTGCGCCCAGATATTGATGTAGTTATAATAACTGGTTTTGCATCAGTTGAAACAGCCGTTGAAACAATGAAATATGGTGCAATTGATTACATACAAAAACCATTTACTGAAGACGAATTATTGGATTTTACGAAAAAAGCTTACATTAAAAGAGAAGCAAGAATTAGAAAAGAATTGAAACCTAAGGTACATATTTCACATTTACACAGCACTAATGATTATAATTCTGGCGAATTTGCAATTCCTGGTGGCGTATTTATATCAAAAAATCATTGTTGGGTAAACATTGAAGCTGATGGAAATGTAAAAGCGGGGATTGATGATTTTGCAAAAAAAATAATTGGAAATATTGATGATATTGAAATGCCTAATTTGGGAATGAAAGCAAATAAAGGTTCGGTTCTTTTTAGCATTAGACAAAAAAACAGAACTCTTTCTTTTATTTCACCAGTTAGCGGTGTAGTAACAAAAATAAACACAAAGCTAAAAGAAGATATAGATAGCATAAACATTACACCATATGAAACTAATTGGATATGCTCAATTGATGCAGATAATTTGGATAATGAATTGCAAGATTTAAAAATTGGAAAAGCAGCTGTTGCCTTTTATCACAAAGAAATTGACAGATATACTGAGAAAATTACTGAGTTACGCTCAAATGACAAAGCAATTGACAAAGGGAAACCTCTATTTGTTGGCGAATTATCCGAATTGGATGAATATAACTGGAATAATATTGTCAAAGAATTTATTTTATCTGAAAACTAACATCTGCTTTTTATGATATTGAAGATGATGTCAAAACATCGTCTTCAATGGTTAATTACAGAACAAATATTATCAAGTTTTGATTTGAGGTAAATGCAATATCAAAAAACCCCCAAGGGTTTTAAAACCTTGGAGGTTTAAAATTTCTGTTACGCTTAGAGAATTACCAGATTTTAGCTAATTTATCTGCCTGTCTTCTCATTGGGTCCCCTTCTTTAACATCAAATGCTTCAAAGAAAGTTGGCATATTACTTAATGGTCCTAATACTCTTTGAACTCCAGGAGAATGTACATCTGTTTTAATTCTGAGTTTAAGTGCGTCTGGACGAATATTGTTTTTCCAAACTTGTGTCCAAGATAAAAAGAATCTTTGAGTTGGAGTAAACCCATCAATGATTTCATTGTTTTTAAATTGGTCAGAATTTTTAAAAGCATTATAAGAAACTGTTAATCCACCAAGATCAGCAACATTTTCACCTTGTGTTAACGCACCATTTACATGGAAAGTATCAATTGCAACGTATTCATTAAATTGGTCAATAATTACTTTTACACGTTCGTCAAAATTTTTGCTATCCTCTGCAGTCCACCAATCGCGTATGTTTCCTTCAGCATCATATTGTTTGCCTTGATCATCAAATCCGTGAGTAATTTCGTGACCAATAACAGCGCCCATTGCACCATAATTTATTGCATCGTCAAGTTTGTAATTGTAAAATGGAAATTGCAGAATTGCAGCTGGGAAAACTATTTCGTTTCGTGTAGGACTATAATAAGCATTTATAGTCTGAGGAGTCATGCCCCATTCCCAATCACGAATTGGTTTGTTAATTTTTGAAATCATATCTTGATGATCAAAATAGTTTGAGTTCATTATATTTTGGATATAGCTTTCTGAAACTTCTAAGCCACTGTAATCGCGCCATTTGTCTGGATAACCAATTTTAACGCCAAATCCAGAAAGTTTTTTTAACGCTTCTTCTTTGGTTACTTCGGTCATCCATGTGTTGTTTTTAATACTTTCTCCCATTGAAATTTTTAATGTTTCAACAATTTTTTGTGCTCTTTCTTTTGCTGCGGGTGGAAAATATTTTGCAACATAAAGTTGACCAATAGCTTCGCCCATTACTCCGTTTGTTGCTGAAAGAACACGTTTCCAACGTGGACGGTCAACTTCTTGTCCGCTCATAAATTTGCCGTTAAAGCTAAAACTTTCTTCAACAAATTTATTATTTAGATAAGGAGCCATTGAGTTAATTAAATTCCATTTTAAATATACTTTCCATTCATCAACCGAAACTTTATTCAATAATTCTGACACCCCTTCAATAAATTTGGGTTGATTAACATCAATACTGCCAACATTACCAGCACCAACTTCATAGAGATATAGATTCCAAGCAAAGTTTGGTGATTTTGCGGCTATTTCTGCAACAGTCATTTTGTTGTAAGTTGCTTGAGGATTTCTATTTTCCAAACGTGTATTTGAAGCCTTTGCCAACTCAGTTTCAATATTCATAATTGTTTTAGCGCGTTCTTCTGAAACTTCGCACCCCATTAAATTGAACATGTTTTTAACATGGTCAGCATATTTTTCACGAATTTCTTTCGAACGTCCATCTTCATTTAAATAATAGTCTCTATCAGGAAGCCCAAGTCCACCTTGCCAAATTCCAGCAATTTCATTTTTACTATCTTTTGCATCGGCCGAGGAATAGAAAAAGAAAAGTGGACTTGTTGTGTATTGATGCATGTGAGCAATTTCTTTCACTAAATCAATTTTATTGGAAATGGTATCAATTCTTTCCAATTCACCTTTTAATGGTGATAAGCCAAGCTCTTCAATTTTAGCAGTATCCATTCCAACTGAATAGAAAAAGCCTACTTTTTCAATAATTTCTTTTGGATTTGGTTTTGCTTTTGTAACAGCTTCATCAATAATGGCTTTTACTTGGTCATTTGTTTCCTCGCGTAAAATTGTAAATCCTCCCCAAATTGTTTGGTCTTCTGGAATTGGATTTTCTTTTAGCCAGTTGCCAACAGCATAATGATAGAAATCATCTTGAGCTTTTACTGTAGTATCCATCATAGCTCTATCAAAGCCAACTAGCTCTTGTGCTTCTGATTTTGCACAACTGCTAAAAACGGTAAATGAAGCTGCCGCAATAGCAAGTGTTAAAAACAATAATTTTTTCATTTAATTTTCCTTATTTATTAATATAATTTAGCTATTGTTAGACGTGTTTGTATACCAAACGGTTCATCCATTTCAGCATTAAAGTTCACTAATTATTTCATCAACTTTTTTAAGTGCTTCATCAATTTTGGAAATATCTTTTCCGCCAGCTGTTGCTAAGTGCGGACGACCACCGCCACCGCCACGAACTATTTTGGCAACTAAGCCAACAATATTTCCCGCTTGCAATTTTTTGTCTTTTATTAAATCATCAGAAACCACGCAAACAATTCCAACTTTTTCTTCAATTGCCGAAATTAAAACGCCAACTCCACTTTTAATTTTGTTGCGTAGTTCATCGCCCATTGATTTTAATTCATCCATGTTTGTTGCTTCAACTCTGCCTTTAAAAATATGGATTGAATTTATTTCATTTGGCGATTTTAATATTTCATCAATTCCACCAAGCTTTGATTTTAATTCATATTCTGAAATTTCTTTTTCGAGTTTTCGTTTTTCATCATTGGCTTCTGATAATTTTTGACTCAAATCGTTAATTTTGTTTTCTTGTGCAGAAATCAAGTCATAAACCCCACGTCCAGTAACAGCTTCAATTCTACGTATTCCACTAGCTATTGATGACTCACTTACAATTTTAAATATCCCAATTTCGGAAGTGTTTTTTACGTGAGTTCCACCGCAAAACTCCATTGAATAATCACTAAATTGCACTATGTTTACTTTGTCGCCATATTTATCACCAAAGAACATTAACGCACCCATTTCTTTTGCTTTTTCAAATGGAGTATTTAAATGATGCCCAGTTGAAATACTTTCCCAAATTTTATTATTTACAATTTTTTCAATTTCTTTTATTTCATCCTCAGTAACTTTTTGAAAATGTGCAAAGTCAAAACGGAGCTTTTCATTATCAACTAAAGATCCAGATTGTTTAACATGTTCCCCTAACACTTTTCTTAACGCAGCATTCATTAAGTGAGTTGCAGAGTGGTTGCGCTTAATATCCATTCTTCTTAGTTCATCAATCGATAATTTTGCGATAGTGTTAATTTCAAATTCATAATTTTCTGGGTTACTAACCACATGAATAATTTTACCATCAATTTTAGTAACATCAACTATCTCAAATACTTTTTTTTCAATTTGCAATTTTCCCAAGTCACCAATTTGTCCACCAGATTCAACATAGAACGGAGTTTTGTCAAATATCAATAATGTAGTATCTTTAACATTTTTAATTGCTAATATTTTTGCATCTGATTTAACTTCATTATAACCAGTAAATTCGGTTGCTTTAGAAATATCACCTTCAAATCCATCAAGCGATTCAACAGTAATTCCAGCTTCGGCAATTTTGTTTTTTGTTGCACTTCTTGCTCGTTCTTTTTGCTCAGCCATTAGCTCGTTAAAGCGAGCTTCGTCAATAGTTAAGCCTTTTTCTTCCGCCATTACGTTTGTTAAATCAACTGGAAATCCAAAAGTGTCGTAAAGTTTAAATACATCATCGCCACTTATTTGTTTTTTTGTGGTTGATGAAATTGTTTCAAAAAGTTCAATTCCTCTATCAAGAGTTCTGTTAAAATTTTCCTCTTCTGCTTTAATAATTTTTACTACATTATCTTTATTTGTAACAATTTCTGGGAATACTTCGCCCATTGTTTCAGTTAAAACATTAACAAGCGTATATAAAAAAGGTTGATTCAAATTTAACTTCCTTCCAAAGCGTGCGGCACGTCGTAAAATTCTACGAAGAACATAACCGCGACCTTCGTTTCCTGGAGTTGCGCCATCGGCAATTGCAAAAGTAAGTGTACGAATATGATCTGCAATAACGCGCATTGAAACGATATCATCTTTTTCTTTGTAAGCAACACCAGAGATTTTAGAAATTTTGTTTATTATTGGAGTAAAAATATCTGTGTCATAATTAGCTTTTTTATTTTGAAGGACTGCAACCAAGCGTTCAAATCCCATTCCAGTGTCAACGTGTTTTGCTGGCAGTTCTTTTAGAACCCCATTTTCATCGCGATTATACTGGATAAAAACTAAATTCCAGATTTCGATACATTGTTCAACGCCGGCATTAACCCATTGGGGATTTTCAAAATCATCGCCAATATTTATGTGAATTTCGGAACAAGGACCACACGGACCAGTTTCACCCATTTCCCAAAAATTGTCTTTTTCATCAAATTTCAAAACGTGAGTTGGATTTATATCAGTCTTGGTTTTCCAAATTTCTAAAGCTTCTTCATCAGTTCTGTATACTGTTGCCCACAATCTTTCTTTTGGCAATTTCCAAACGTCTGTTAATAATTCCCAAGCCCAAGTAATAGCTTCTTCTTTGTAATATCCTTCTTCTGGCTTTTGTGGATTTCCTAGCGACCAGTTTCCGAGCATTTCAAAAAAAGTGTGGTGATAAGTATCGCGTCCAACTTCTTCCAAATCGTTATGTTTTCCGCTAACACGAATGCACTTTTGTGTATTAGCCACACGATTATAATCGCGTGAACCTTGTCCGAGAAAAACATCTTTAAACTGATTCATTCCAGCGTTTGTAAAAAGCAAAGTTGGGTCATCATAAGGCACAACCGGCGCACTTTCTATAATTCTATGTTCTTTTTCTTTAAAGAAATCTAAAAACTGTTTTCTAATTTCATTAGAAGTCATTTATGTATCCTAAAATTTAATTTATTTCAAAATTTTGCAAACGCAAATATAAGAAAAGGGTAATGGTATTTTTTTACAATTTTATAATTATTAATTTAGACTGTCATTCCTGCATGTTTTTAGCGGGAATCTATTCTTTTTGAAAATTACATTTCTTTATCAATCAGCATCTCAAATATTTTGGGAAGCACTTCTCCTGATTTTCCAATAATTGAAAAGTCAACTTGACTTGAAATGTTTGTTGGTTCAATATTAATTTCAACTAAAGTGGCACCAGCTTCTTTTGCAGAAATTGGAATGTAAGCCGCAGGATAAACGACAGCCGAAGTTCCAACTATAAAGCAAATATCCGACTCAATTGCTTTTCTTTCCGCTTCGGCAAATATTCCTTGTGGAAGCATTTCGCCAAACCAAACAACATCTGGACGAATCATTCCCCCGCATTTTTCACATTTGGGAACTTCGTTAGCATCAATAAACTTTTCAACGTCATAAAATGTTTTGCAATCAAGACAGAAATTGCGTTCAATATTTCCGTGAAGTTCAAGTATGTTTGTACTTCCAGCTCGCTTGTGTAGATTATCAACATTTTGCGTAACTACTGTAACTTCGTTAAAACATTTTTCAAATTCTGCTATTTTTTTATGTCCAGCATTTGGTTCTGTTTCACGGACAATTTTTCTTCTGTATTGATACCATTCCCAAACCAAATTGGGATTTTTCATAAACCCATCAAAACTGGCAAGTTCTTGTGCGGACATTTTATTCCACAATCCGCCTTTTCCACGAAAAGTTTCAATTCCGCTTTCGGCTGAAATACCAGCTCCAGTAAAGAACAAAATTGATTTTGCTGATTTAAGTTTTTCGATTAGCTCTTTTGGAATTTCCATTTTATTCATTTCATTAACTTTTAATCAAATAATGATTCTTTCAAATTTTCGTTTTCATCTGTTGGAGGAATATAAATTGCTGTTTCCGCAAGGCGAATAAAGTTAGTCCAGTTTGTATTACCTTGTCTATCATTTTTTGCCACATTTAAATATGCATTCGATTTTGCACTCAATTCATCAGCGTGATATAAAACCACAGCTTCGGGCATTTTAGGAATTACTGGCGAAGCATATTCCAATTTTCCTTGATGACTCAGAACCAAGTGAATTAATTGATTTTTTAATGCTTCTGGAAATCCACTAATTTCCTTTGCTTTTTCTTCTATCCGCATAGCCGCAATAACAATGTGCCCAATTAATTTTCCTTTATCGGTGTAATCAAAATTTGTTTCATAAGTCAGTTCTTCAGTTTTTCCAAAATCGTGAAAAATTGCACCGGCAACTAATAAGTCTCTATTTAATTCTGGATGAATATCGCATGCAGTTTTGCAAATTTTTATTATTTCAAGAGTGTGTTCAAGCAACCCATGAATATAGGAATGGTGCCATGCTTTACCTGCTGGAACGTTGCAATATTTTTCAAATGTTTCAGCATCAAATATTTTTTGAATTAATTCTCTAAAATATTTGCTAGAAATTTCATCAACAACTTTATTCCATTCAGCTTTCATCTCATCCAAATTTCTTTGTGAGCGTGGCAGAAAATCGGAATGAGTAACGTTATCACTTTCAATTGCTAACCTTATTCTATTAATAATTAATTGTGGAGTT
Organism: Ignavibacteriales bacterium CG18_big_fil_WC_8_21_14_2_50_31_20; assembly: GCA_002786785.1. Taxonomy (GTDB): domain Bacteria; phylum Bacteroidota; class Ignavibacteria; order Ignavibacteriales; family Melioribacteraceae; genus 1-14-2-50-31-20. Next base: position 38,682 of record PCUD01000171.1, read on the forward strand.
CCGTTGTATTCATCAAATTTGCAATCTACTTTAGTAATTTTTCCTTCTTTAGCCGATTGTAAAAAAACTTCAAATCCATCCCACATTTTTGCAGCAATTGTACCAGAAATATCTCTCAATTCTAGACTTAAAAATTCCTTGTTGGTTCTAGTAACCTTCTTTTCAATTTTCGTAATTAGTAAAAAAAGATGAGCGTCCTCACCAACTTCGTGTTCAAGAATACTTTTTTGGTTTAACATATTATTCCCTAATTAATAGCCTTAATTTTTGTTGAACTTGGAATAACAACTTTAACCGTGCGGTTTAACAATTCAATTGAAAGTGACAATGTACTTTCATTCTTGCTAATTGAATTTATATATCCCTCTACTCCAGCAAAAGGTCCTGATTCAATTAGTATAATTTTGCCTTTTGAAATTCCATCAATAACTTGAATTCTTTCGGGTGTTTTTAACATAATTTTTAAGCTCTCAATCTCTGATTCCGGAATTGTTGCCACCTTTCCATCAAAAGTTATCGATTTAAGAACAGCTTCGCAGGTAAGTGCATAATTTCTTTCTTTTTCATTAGCATTAATAAAAATATAGCTTTTAAAAAGTGCTTCTGTAACCTTCTTTTTTCTATCACTCCATTGTTTAACAACAACAATTGTTGGAAGAAAAACTTCTATTCCAAGTTCAGAAATCTGTTCCAAAGCTTTAGCTTCGTGGCGTGGTTTGGTGTATAAGGGATACCAACTTTTCATATATTTTTGTTTCCTATTTATCTAAAAAGCACAGTAAAATTTATTGTTTATTTTTAAATTGTGCTTTACTTTTGCTGTTATAAACCTTGTTTAATTGCTTTAATTAATTTATCGTTCTCAATATCAATTGGATAAATTCCGTTAATTACAAAGGATTCATAATTTCCCTCAATATTTTCAATAACATCATTGGTTAAAACAAAAACAGCCACTGAAAAATATTTGTCGTTTTGTCTAACTGATTTAATTATTTCTTCACCGCTTAATAAACTCAATTCATTTTTTACAATAATAATTGATGGCAGCTCGTCTTTAATTAAATCTAAAGCAGCATATCCGTTTTTTGCGGTTAGCAATAAATAATTTGGCAAGGAATCAGAAATTAGTTTACCTCTATCTTCCAATCTTTTTGCATCATCATCAACTAGAAGAACAATATTTTGGGCTTCTAATATTGAAATGTGAAATTCGCTTCCTTCATTTTTTTGTGAATAAAACCAAACATCCCCATTAAGTTTATCAATTATTTCTTTTACCAAAATCAACCCCATTCCAGAACCTTGTTCACCTTCGGTACCTTCGGTGGAATACTTTTCATCCAATTTAAATAATTTATCTTGGTCAACATCAGAAATTCCAACACCTTTATCTTTAACTACAATTTCAACCATATCACCCTTAAATCTACTTCCATAAATAGATACAGCAGAATTTGGGTTTGAATAATTGATTGCATTATGTAACAAATTAGAAATTGCTTTTCCAATTTGCTTCTCATCGCTTTTTATGTAAATATCGTTTGGAATGTTCTGGATAATTTCAACGTTTTTGCGAACTGCTGCTCCAGTATGCTTTGAAACTACTACCGAAACAATGTTTTTTAAATTTAATCTTTGGATTTCAATTGCTGTACGTCCAGTTCTTAAACGCGACCAGTCGAGCAAACGTTCAATATAATTAAGTTGATGTTGTGAACTATTGTAAATGTATGTTATATATTCGTTTTTTTCTTCATCAGGAAGCCCTTTATCATTTAGTAAAATTTCGGAAAATCCAAGAAGAGTAGTATATGGTGATTTTAAGTCGTGAGAAACAATTGAAATAAATTTATCCTTCTTATTATTGAGGCTTATCATTTCTTCGCTATAATTAATCAAATCTTTTTTGGCTTTTTCAATTTCAGAAATATCAAAGAAAATTGAATTATATTCAGTAATTTGTCCATTGCTATTACGCTTTGCAGAAATAGTTTCATATAAATCAATAATCTCATCATTTTCGCAAATAACGCGGTACGAAATAGAATAATTGTTTTTGCTTGAATTATTTAAAACCTCATTTAACCCATTTTCAACCCTTAATCTATCATCCTCGTGAATAATTGAATTTAACTTTTTAGGTAATCCCTCAATTTGTTCTGCAGTATATTTCACTACATCAAAAATGGAATTAGAATATTTAACTTCAAAGTGGTTGTTTATAAAAAAAGTTTTAGCAAAAAAATAATTTCTAAATGAATCGTTATATTTTAAAATTTCCGAATCAAGTTCCGAATTGAAAAAATTAATAACTTCACCAATAACTTGTTTGTCCTTTATTATACTGCTCAATTTTTGGTTTAGTTTTTCACTTTTGTCCATTAATTGTCCTTAAAAAATAATATTAAAAATCATGTTCACTAAATTTTGTTGGAATATTTAGTTCTTCCATTTTCCTATAAAGTGACGAAAGACCAATTTCTAAAGATTTTGCCGTTTCCTCTTTATTATAATTATTGTTTTTAATTACATTAATAATATGCTCACGTTCAAAATTTTTTACAGCTTCTTTTAGTGAGACTGGAAATCCATATTTAGAAATATTTTCTTTTATATAATCAGAAAGATCTTCAACTTTAATTACATTTTCAGGTGCAAAAATAACAGCTCGTTCAATAATATTTTCAAGTTCTCTAACACCACCACGCCAATTGTGATTTATTAAAGCACGCATTGCATCGTTATCAACGCCAAGTATTTTTTTACCCATTTGATTGCAATATTTTTCAACAAAAAAGTTTACTAAAAGAGGAATATCGTCCCTTCTTTCATTTAATGAAGGCAATGAAATTTCAATAACATTTAAGCGGTAATATAAGTCTTCTCTAAATTCACCAGCTTCAGTTTTTTTGAATAAATTTTGATTAGTTGCAGCAATAATTCTTACATCCGTAGAAATAGATTTAGTTCCACCAACTGGGATAAAGTTTTTTTCTTCAATAGCACGCAGAAGCTTTACTTGCATATTAAGGGGCAAGTCGCCAATTTCATCTAAAAAAAGTGTTCCACCATCAGCAACTTTAAATAAACCAACCTTTTCTTCTGTTGCTCCAGTAAAAGAGCCTTTTTTGTGACCAAATAACTCGCTTTCAATTAAGTTCTCAGAAATAGCACCACAATTTATTGGAAGAAATATTTCATCTTTTCTTTTACTGTTATAATGAATTGCTTTTGCCACAAGTTCTTTTCCTGTTCCACTTTTGCCTGTAATTAAAACATTGCTACTGGTTTGTGCAACTTGTGTAATAAGTCTGAAAACTTTTTTAATTACATTGCTATCGCCAATAATATTCTGAAAACCAGGTTCAGCTGAAACTCTTTTGCGTAGTGATTTGTTTTCTATTGATAGCTGCTTAAATTTAGATAATCTCTTTAATCTAAGGAGCAAATCGTCAAATTCAATTGGTTTTATTAAGTAATCATAAGCACCTTCACGGATAGCTGAAATGGCAGTTTTTACAGAGGCATAGGCAGTCATAATAACAAAAAATGTTTCTGGGCTAATTTTGCTTGCTTGTTTTAGCAATTCCATTCCATCCATATTTGGCATTTTTATATCTGTTATAACCACATCAAAACTATTTTCCTTAATTTTAGTAAGAGCATCTTGTCCATCACCCGAAGTATCTGTTTTGTAACCTTCGTCTTCAAGAACAATTTGAATAGAATCTCTTATAGCTTTTTCATCATCTACAATTAAAACTGTTGTTGCCATTGTTTTTTCCTTTTTTAAGGTAATAATTTAACTGTAAAAACCGCACCTTCATTTTTTTTGCTTTTTACTAAAATTTTTCCGTGCATTTTTTTTATTATTCCATAGCTTACCGAAAGTCCCAAACCAGTTCCTTTTCCAACTTCTTTTGTTGTAAAAAATGGATTAAAAATTTTGCTTTTAACATCGGCATCCATTCCATAACCATCATCAACTATATCTGTGCAAATAAACACATCGTCAAGATAAGTACGAACTTCAATTTTTCCTTCTCCGCTAATTGCATCTAAAGCGTTTATTAAAATATTTACATATACTTGCAAAAGTTGGTCTGGCACTGCTAAAATCATTGGTAGGTCGTGACAAAAGTTAGTTTTGAACTCAACATTTTTTACGCGTTTATCATATTTAACAATTCCTACTGCAATTTTCACAACATCATTTATTTGGAGCAGCTCTTTGTCTTCCCCAGGTGGGCGTGAAAAATCGACCAATTCTCTAACAATTTTTGAAATTCTATCAATATTATCTTTTATTGTACTTAATTGTTCAGCAAGTTTTTCGTCTTTGTTTTTTCTTTGCATTATTTGAACCAAAGCAGAAATAGAAGTTAATGGATTTCCAATTTCGTGAGCAACACCAGCGGCTAATTGTCCAATAACAGCAAGTTTTTCTGATTGGTCAACTTGTTGTTGCAATTTTTTAACTTGTGACAGATCCTGCATAATCATTGTTCTGCCATTATAAGTGCCATTTTGGCTTTTCACCTGAGTAACTTTTAGCTTAACGGGAATTATTATTCCATCTTTGGTTTTTCTTTTTGTTTCAGCAATTTGAACTTCGCCTCTAATTTTGGATTCATGTATGATATACTGCAATTCATCGTGAGACTTTGGTAAATTTGGCAATAAATAAGTTGAGGGTTGTCCAACAACTTCTTTTTCGGAATATCCAAACATTTCTTCAGCCCCATGATTCCACGAAATAAATTTTTCGTTAACATCAATAGCAGCAATAGCAGTATCTGATTTATAAAGAATTGTGTTAAGATATTGTTGATTCATTTCCAATTTTTTTGCAAGTCTATCACGATCGTATTCAATTTCTTTAATCTGCGTGTTTTGATAGAGCATTGAGTAGCGTGCAAAAATTTGTTCAATTATTTCATCAAGAAATCCAATAATTAAAATAGGATTGTGTTTTTCAATTTCATTCTTGTCAATATTACTAAGAAGCGCAAATCTTCCCGAACTAAATATTTGACTAACTTCTAATAGGTTTAGGTTGGTTCTTGAAAATAGATTATAAGAATCTATTAAGTATTGATCAGTTGATAAATAATCGGCGCTGCTAACAACTTCAATTAAACTCTGCATACTTGAATTTACAAAATGGTCAATTTCTAATTTTGATAATTTGTTGCCAAAATTTTGTTGTAATTTTAAATTCCAATTTTCAACTATTAAATTGTGACTATTATTTAGTAATTCAAGAATAGTTTTTTTCATTTTGTTATTTTGTAACCAATTATAAGCTTTTTTATTTTATTAAAAACACTTTAGCAATATCAATAAGTAACGAAGGTTTATTAAATAAAGCTATTTTAAAAACATTTCCAAGAGAGCGTTTTTGCATTGGAACTTTTGAAATGGCATGAGCAATGCTATTATACTTTTCGTCACTTAAGTTGTAGATAGTGTCTTTAATTCTTCCAAAAATTTCATGCCGTTTTCCAAGTCTCTCAGCCCAAGCTTTATCATAAGTTAAAATATGATTTAAATTATTTTGTTTAATTGCTTCGCCAACAATTGTTCCGCCAATTTTACCACCAATCATTCCGCTCACAATTCCACCACCAGAAAGGGGATTTACTTGTCGGGCAGCATCGCCGACCAAAATTATTCCAGGAGCAGATATTTTTTCAAGTGTAATTGATGATGGAACGCCGCCAGCAATTTTTGTTAATATTGGTGCATTTGGGTAATGTTCACTCATAAATTTATTTAAATATGTTTGTGACGAAGTTTTCTTTCCTATTGCACCACTAACGCCAAGACCAATATTTGCTGAATTATTTCGCTTTGGAAAAATCCAAAAATAACCTTCGGGTGCAACGTCTTTTCCAAAATAGAAATAAAGTGTACTTGAATCTACATCAATATTTGCGGCTGTAACTTGTGTGCAGCTTTCCATATCTCTAAAATCGATATGAGTTTTTATTCCAGCCCAACGGCCAATACGCGATTCCACACCATCGGCAGCAATTACAACTTTTGATCGCATTTCTTGCTGCTCGCCTTTATATTCGTATTTAACTCCGCAAACTTTTCCATCTTCAATTATAAGCCCGTTAACATAAGCACGTGTAATAATTTCAACGCCATAGCTGGCAGCTTGTTTGGCTAATTCGTAATCAAAAATACGTCTTTCAAGAATAAAACCAGACTGCTCTAATGGAATGACAACTTCAGTTCCGTCAGGTGAAATCATTGCAAACTTATCTATTGTCGTTGAAATAAAAACATCATCAGGCTTAATAAATTCTTCAATTCCTGCTTTACTTACTGCTTCACCACAACGAACTGGATAACCAATGTCTCTATCTTTTTCTAACATAATTACAGAAACACCTTGTTCTGCTGCAAACCGTGCAGCCATTGAACCTGCAGGGCCACCACCAACTACAATTACGTCATATTCACTTTTCATCTATTTTTATTTACCAATCTTTCTTTGTTGAATTTAAGTACTTCTATTGGACAAGCCCAGACGCACTTTGAACAATTTGTGCATAAATTTTCATCTATTTTTATTTCAGCTTCTTTTAGTTCTATTGCATCTTCTGGACAAACACCCACGCAACAGCCACAAAAATCACATTTATTTGGAATTATATCTATTAATAACATAAATTTTTACTTTCCCATTTTTGAGAATTAAAGATACGTATTGAATACTTGAAATGAAATAGACTCAACAAAATTATTATAGATAAAATGTATTCTTTTCTCTATTTGGTATTTCCATTTTATAAAGAAAAATTAATAAATAATTTGTAAACATAGTTGTCTTTGTTCAATATTATTTGCAAACATGATTTTCATTATTAAATAATCTTAAGAGATTAACTGAATACAAAACAAATTTACATTTGGAAATATAAATTGGAGAGTATGATTAAATGAAACAATCTTTTATATTTGCAACTAATATTATTTTACTTTAGCTGATTATTTGAAAAATTACCAAGAAAAAATAAAAACCTTTGTTAACCAAAATTCAATAGATAAACAGACCTTATCAAGTTTAATTTTTAAGATTGATGAAATAGATTTTCAATCAATTATTAATAATATTCAGGATAAAGATGTTACCTACTTTTACACTAAACAAATAAGTGAAGAAGTTAGCTTTTTAGGATTTAATCCCATTTTTGAAGTTGCAACTTCTGGAAATTCCCGTATTGAGGATACCGAAAAAATAGTTAGCGGGATAGCAAAAAATTTTATTTCAAATTGGGATGAATTTAATATTGAATCAATTCCTTTATTTTTAGGTGGAATGACTTTTACAATTGATAAGCAAAAAGATCTGTGGAGTGATTTTTCGGATTCCGAATGGTTCATTCCAAAATTTTTGTTATTTCAATCAAAAGGAAAATCGTATGTTGTATTTAACTCATACGGTTACGATTTTTCGGAACAAAAAATAGATTTTGATTTTGAACGCCTTAATTCATATTTGACCAAAAATGTTAGTAATAGCCAAAATGTTGGAACGATTATAATTTCTTCCAATGGAAAAGAAAAAAACATTTGGGTTGAAAACGTAAATAAAGCATTAAAAAAAATTGATTCAGGCGAAGTTCAAAAAATTGTTTTATCAAGACAAATTGACTTAGAATTAAACGATAATATAAAAATTTCAAGTGCTTTGGAAATTTTGGGCAAAAGATATCCTCGTTGTTATGTTTTTGCTTTTCGTAAAAACAGCTCCATTTTTTTTGGTGCCTCTCCAGAAAAATTAGCAAAAATATCAAACGGTTGGATTGAAGCAGATGCACTTGCCGGTTCAATTTCGCGTGGAAAATCAGAAGAAGAAGATTCTAATTTAGCTAAAACACTTTTGGCAAGCAAAAAGGATTTAGCTGAGCAGGAAATAGTTGTTTCATTTATTCGTGATTCCTTTTCTCAATTTTGTAGCCAAGTAGTTTTTGAGCCAAAACCAATTATCCGAAAACTTCCCAATATTCAACATCTTTGGACTCCAATTAAAGGGAAAATAAACCCCAATAAATCAATTTTCACTATTTTAAAAGAGTTACATCCAACTCCTGCAATTTGTGGAGTTCCTTGGAACAAAGCCTTAAAATCAATTAAAGAAATGGAACCACACAATAGAGGACTTTTTTCGGGAATGATTGGCTGGTTTAATCTTAAGAATGAAGGTGAATTTGCAGTTGCTATTAGAGCGGCTTTGCTTAAAGGGAAAAAAATATATGCTTTTGCTGGCTGCGGAATTGTGCAAGGTTCCGACCCAGAAATTGAATATGCAGAATCAGAATTAAAATTAAAACCAATAATATCTTTATTTGATAATTTGGAATAAATTTATATCTTAACACTAAATATATAATAAATTGAGATGGAAGAATATATGGGCATTCTCCTAAAAAAAAAATACATAAATCGTTAACTAAACAGATTGATAATCATGACAGAATTAGTAAACAGCAATTCGCTATGGTGCGACCTTCTGGTTACCGCACTTGAAACACATGGTATTAAATATGCTTGCATTTCACCAGGCTCTCGAAATACACCATTGGTAGTTTCATTTCAAAAATCAAAAAAAATTAAATGCTTTGTGAACGTGGATGAACGCTCAAGTGCATTTTTTGCAATTGGGTTGGTTTTACAGACCAAATCTCCTGTTGTAATTATTACAACTTCAGGAACTGCTGTTGCTGAGCTTTATCCAGCAATAATAGAAGCATATTACAATAGAGTTCCCTTAATTGTAATTACAGCAGATAGACCACAAGCACTTCATAATGTTGGCGCAAATCAAACAATAAACCAAGTTAATATCTTCAAAAATCATGTTCGTGGATATTATGAAGCAGGAATGCCAAAAATAAACAAACCAAGTTTATTTGGATTTTCAAAAAAGATTATGCATGTTGTATCAGAAAGCGTTAGTAAAAAAAGTCCAATTCATTTTAATTTTCCATTTGCAAAACCTTTTGAGCCCTCTGCAGGAACAGAGGAAGTTGGTGAAGGCTTTATTGAATCGATGCACAGAGAATTTAGTAAAACCATTTTACATGTTTATTACAAACACAAAGCAAATACTGATACTTATTATTTAGGCGAATTATTGCGCAACTCACCACGTACTATGATTTTTGTTGGAAACAGCAGGCTAAAAGAAGGTGTTATAGATGAGATAATTACTCTTGCAAAAAATCTTAAGGCCCCAATTTTTGCTGATGGATTTTCGAATATGAGATTTTTGAAGAAAACCAACGAAAATATTATTATCAATTTTTCTTCGTTTTTCCAATCAGAAAAAATTAGAAAAGCTGTTGAACCCAAACTTATACTTCAGTTTGGAGGCACTCCTGTTTCAGAACATTTTCTTGAGTTTTTAAAAGGAACAAAAGCGACTAAGGTTTCAATAGATAAATATGGCGATATTCACGACCCAACAAGAACCCAGACTAAAGTTATAAAAGGAAAACCTGATTGGGTATGCAGGATGTTAAATGATTTGCCTTCTCTTAAACCAAAAGAGGAACAAAAAGAATTTTTAAGGTTTGTTTTACAAATTGAAAATAGCGCCCAAGAAATAAAGGATTTATTTTTGGAAAGCACATCATTTCCATTTGAAGGAAATATTATTAATACAGTATTAAAATTACTTCCCGAGGAATCCAATTTAATGATTTCAAATTCGCTACCGGCTAGAGATTTTGATTGCTTTGCAGAATATGATAAGCGAATTAAAATAGCAAATAATCGTGGCGCAAGTGGGATTGATGGAATTGTTTCTACTGCTGCAGGTTTGGCTGCTCAAAGTGCTAATCCAACGGCATTAATTATTGGCGACCTTTCGTTTTTTTATGATTTAAATGGCCTTTTGGCTTTGAAAAAATATAATATTCCTTTAATAATTATTATGCTAAATAATGGGGGTGGGGCAATTTTTGAAACGCTTCCAATTGGCCGCGAAGCAAATGTTGATTTCCTAAATTATTTTAAAGCTCCAACTGAGCTTGATTACAAAAGCATTGTTAAAGGTTTTGGCGGAAATTATAAAGAAGTTTCATCGTCCTCTTCATTTGAAAAAGAATTTAAAAATGCGCAAAAGAAAAAAGAATTTACAGTTCTCGAGATAATCATTAATTCTAAAACTTCGCAAAATGAACGAGAAAAGTATTGGACAGTTTTAAAAGCACAAGTAGAAGCTGAATGTGGAATTACAGATTGATGGAATAACTTTTAACGTAGTTTGCAAAAGTAATTTTGTTCCTTCTGAGAAAATTCCAATAATATTTTTGCATGGCTTTACTGGTAATGCAAACGATTGGCTTTTCTTATTTGATAAAATAAATCCTAAATATTTCCCAATTGCAATAGATTTGCCAGGTCACGGCAAATCTATTGTTCCAAATAATTTAGATTACTTTTCTGCTAAATTTCATATTAAGATTATTACCAATTTGTTAACGCAATTTAAAATTCAAAAAGCTGTTTTTGTTGGTTATTCAATGGGCGGAAGAGCAGCGCTATCCTTTGCTGTCCAAAGTCCAGAAAAAATAATTGCTCTAATTCTGGAAAGCGCAACTGCGGGAATTGAAAATGAAACTGAAAGAAATTCTAGAATTAAAACAGATTACCAATTAGCCGATAAAATAATTTCTAATGGAATGGAACTATTTGTTGAGTATTGGCTTAACTTACCATTTTTTGCTTCATTAAAAAATCTTGACAACAATATATATTCGGGAATAGTTGCTAATAAAAAAAACAACTCACCTATTGGACTTTCAAATTCACTAAAAGGATTTAGTACGGGAATTATGCCGTGTTTGTGGAATAAATTGTCTTTATTAAAATTTCCAATTCTTCTAATTGCTGGAAGTCTTGATAAAAAATATGTTAGGATAAATAAAAAAATGGATTTACTTTTTCCAAATTCTGAAATGAAAATAATTGAAAATTGCGGACACAATACTCACTTAGAAAAGGAAGCAGAATTTGTTATTTTAGTAAATAATTTTTTAAAAAACTTAAAATAATGATTGGTAAATAATGAAACACAATTGGCAAAAAGTTAAAGAATACAGCGACATTACCTATGATAAAATGGATGGAATTGCCCGCATTGCTTTTAACCGTCCAGAAGTAAGAAACGCATTTAGACCCGAAACAGTGCTTGAACTACACGAAGCGCTTATAGATGCAAGGGAAGATAGCAGCGTTGGCGTTGTTCTGCTAACTGGAAACGGTCCTGCTAAGGATGGTAAATATGCTTTCTGTTCTGGTGGCGATCAAAAAATACGCGGCAATAAAGGATATGTTGGAAAAGACGGAGTTCAGCGTTTAAACATTCTTGATGTACAAAAACTTATTCGCTCAATTCCCAAGCCAGTAATTGCCCTTGTAGCCGGCTATGCAATTGGTGGTGGACACGTGCTTCACGTTATGTGCGATATTACAATTGCTGCGGATAATGGAATTTTTGGGCAAACTGGTCCTAAGGTTGGAAGTTTTGATGGTGGTTTTGGGGCATCATTTCTTGCAAGAATGGTTGGACAAAAACGTGCACGTGAAATTTGGTATTTGTGCCGCCAATATACTGCTGCTGAAGCATTTCAAATGGGAATGGTAAACAAGGTTGTTCCTGTTAACGATTTGGAAAACGAAGGCGTTAAGTGGGCAAAAGAAATTTTAGAAATGTCACCACTTGCTTTGCGTTTGTTAAAATCGGCTTTTAATGCAGAACTTGATGGACAAGCTGGTATTCAAGAACTTGCTGGAAACGCAACTCTTCTTTATTATATGAGCGAAGAAGCACAAGAAGGAAAAAATGCATACGTTGAAAAACGAAAACCAGATTTTTCTAAATTTAAGAGAGTACCATAAAGGCTTTTTAGTTATTTCATATAAGAGAGTAAATGGAAGAAAACAAAAAATTTCAGCAAGATAAAGTAATTACAATATCATTTGCGCATTTTGTGCACGATGTTTACACCTCTTTTCTTGCTCCAATATTACCTCTGTTGATTGAAAAGTTTTCGCTGTCATTATCATTCGTAAGTTTTTTAACTGTTATTCAACGCGCCCCTTCTTTGTTTAATCCAGTTGTGGGATATTTCGCTGATATTTTTCCAATACGTTATGTTTTAATTGCAATTCCTGCGTTATCAGCAGTTATGATGAGTTTTATTGGACTAATGCCAAGTGTTTCGCTAATTGTAATTCTTCTGTTAGCAAGTGGAATTGGGGCATCTCTGTTTCACGTTCCAGCGCCAATAATGGTAAAACACGTTTCGGGGAATAGAATTGGCAAAGGAATGAGTTATTTTATGCTAGGTGGCGAAATTGCCCGAAGTCTAGGACCACTCTATATTCTTGGAGGAATATCACTTTGGGGATTAGAGGGAACTTATCGCTTACTCCCACTTGGTCTTTTAGCTTCACTATTGTTGTATTTCAAATTTAGAAATATTCCAATTGCAGGAGAGTTAAACAAAAAGAAGAAAGAAACTGGTGCAATAAAAGTTTTGAAAGAACAGTCTCGCATGTTTGTTTCCATTGGTGGAATTTTCTTTTTTACTTCGTTAGTTAAAAGCTCGCTCACAACTTTTCTTCCGACATATATGACAGAAAATGGCGCTTCACTTTGGGTTGGAGGAATTTCATTATCAATAATCCAATTTGCAGGTGCAGCGGGCACTCTGTTTTCGGGCAGCATTTCAGATAAAATAGGAAGACGATTTACATTAATGTTTATGGCAATTATATCGCCATTTTTATTGTTGCTTTTTGTTTTTGTGAGCCATACAATGTTTGCAATTCCTGTTCTAATTTTAATTGGATTTATTATGTTTGCAACAATTCCAGTTTTACTTGCCGAAGTGAACACAATTAAATCAGAACATTCTGGATTAATTAATGGAATTTTTATGACCTTGAATTTTGCAATTGGTGCCTTGTCACTGCTTTTAATTGGAATATTTGGCGATTATTTGGGATTAAAAACCACATATATTTTATCAGCATTTATCGGCTTTGGTGCAATATATTTTGTCAGCAGATTACCCAAAACAGACAGGGTCTAACAATAATTTATTTATAAGTATTTGTTGCTTTTATTAATCTATCCATAATTGCAATACCAAGTCCTGTGGATTCAATAGTTTCAACTAAAATTAAATCTAAATCTTTATTTTCCAAATTGTGCAAGTGAAAAAAAAGATTTGCTGCTGCTTCTCGCATATCTCCATTTTTTGAGAGAAATTCAATTTGCTCAAATTTAATTTTGGAATTGTTTTCCTTGAAAAACAAAGCCCCAAGCTTTTTCCCCTTTATATCCCCATCCGAAATTTCGGAAAGGAATTTTAATGGAATATTTGGAGCATAATGCTGAATCAATTGTCCAGGAGCATTTGGCTTATCAAAATTATTCACTTTTACTTTTACTAGATTGCATACTTCCGTTAACTGCTCTAATGAAATACCACCATGGCGTAGTAGAAAAACCTCAGTTTTGGTAATTTCAACAATTGTTGATTCAACCCCAACATTACTTTTGCCACCATCTAAAATAATTTTAACTTTGTCCCCCAATTGCTTTTCTACGTGCTCTGCTGTAGTTGGACTCAAAAAGCCAAATTGATTTGCACTTGGTGCTGCAATTGGTCTTCCACATGCGTCTATTAGAGCCTTTGCAATTGGGTGATTTGGCATTCGCACCGCCACGGTAGGGTTTCCTGCAGTTACGATGTCGGGCACAATATCTTTTTTGGTTAGAACCAATGTTAACGGACCAGGCCAAAATTTATTTATCAATTTATATACAATATCATTTTCAATTGTTACTAAGTCGTTTAATTGATCGCTTGATGAAATATGTAAAATTAAAGGATTAAAAGATGGGCGCTGTTTTGCCTCAAAAATTTTAGCAACAGCTGTTGGATTTAACCCATCGGCACCAAGCCCGTAAACAGTTTCTGTTGGAAATGCAACAATTCCACCAGAAATAATTTCATCTGCTGCTTTTTGTATGTTTTCTTTACTGCTATTTATTATCATTTGTTATTCTTTTTTTGGAATAAAATCTATTATTCCTTCTTTTTTAAGCGATTGGTAATCGCGGTAAACATCAACCGTTACTTTGTAAGTCTTAAAATATCCTATTGATTGAATATTGACTCCACCTATTTCTTTGTTAATTTTTATTGAAGCAACAATTGCATTGTTTGCAATCAATTCACTTGAAACAGAATTCTTTCTATCTGGAATATTTTCAATTGCAAAATAAACGCCCTTCATTGCATTTATATAAGCCGAATCAACTTTTTGTGTAAAATCATTTTTTAGATTTATCGTTTGTCCAAATAATAAAATTGGAAAAAACAATGTTGCCACTATTTTCATTTTCCCTCCAGAAAAATATGTAAAAGTATTTCCAAAAATATTCAAAAATAATTCGTGCTACAACTGTTTGTATAAATAAACGAAACCAAAGTACTTTCAAAAATTTTATTTATTTTGCATATATAAAATTCATCAATAATATAAATAAATAATTATTAAAATTTTGTTGCAATTTAAGTTAATAAAGAGAAATTAAATGAAAAAAATAATACTAAGTTTTATTATGGTTTTGGCAAACTTTATTTTTGCACAGGAGCAAGACTCTGCAAAATATTTTTTAATTCGCTGTGATGATTTTGGAATGAATCACTCAGTAAATATGGCAATAAAAAAAATTATTGATTCGGGGATACCTTTTTCTACATCTGTAATGTTTGCGTGCCCTTGGTATCAAGAGGCTGTGGATATTTTAAAAGAAAATCCAAAAGTTGGTGTTGGTATACATTTAACACTAAACGCAGAATGGCAAAACTACAGATGGGGTCCAATACTTGGAAAAGAAGCAGTTCCAAGTTTGGTTGATACAATTGGATACTTTTTTCCTTCACGAAGTAAATTGTTTGCTAACAATCCCAAAATTATTGAAATAGAAAAAGAATTAAGGGCACAAATTGAAAGAGCAATTAGTTCTGGAATTAGAATTGATTATCTAGATTATCACATGGGTTCGGCTGTCGAAACCCCAGAACTTAGAAAACTAGTTGAATCTTTGGCAAATGAATACAAACTTGGAATGTCAGGCTATTTTAATGAGCAATATTCAAGTATAACATACTCTGCCCCACTTGGAACTAAAAACGACAGTCTTTTTAATCGTGTAAAAAATATTTCAATTGGTGTTAATTTGCAAGTTTTTCATGTTGGAATTGACAACTCAGAAATGAGTGCTTTAAAAGACATGAATTTATTTGGTCTTAAAAACATGAGTGTTCACAGGCAAGAAGAATTAAATAGTTTGTTAGCTCCGGGATTATTGGAGCTGCTTAAAGAGGAAAAAGTTATTCCAATTACTTATAGAGATTTAATTCTAAAAGTTGGATTACAAAATATGTTTCGCTCTAGTGATAGCAAATATTAATTAGGAAAATTAATAAAATTTGAATTTCACCACCACTCACACTATTTTAAAACATGAAAAATTTTGAATTAGTTTCAAGTTATAAACCATCTGGCGATCAACCTCAAGCAATTAAAGAACTCACAAAAGGAATTGAGGATGGTGAAAAACATCAAGTTTTGCTTGGAGTTACCGGAAGCGGTAAAACATTTACGATGAGCAATGTAATTGCAAATGTTAACAAACCGACTTTAATTATCTCGCACAACAAAACTCTTGCAGCACAACTTTATTCCGAGTTCAAATCGTTTTTCCCAAATAATGCTGTAGAGTTTTTTATAAGTTATTACGATTATTACCAACCCGAAGCTTATGTTGTTAAACGCGATTTATATATTGAAAAGGATTTTTCTGTAAATGAAGAGATTGATAGGCTACGTTTAAAAGCTACAACATCACTAATTGAAGGCAGACGCGATGTTATAATTATTGCAAGTGTTAGTTGCATCTACGGAATTGGTGCTCCAGACCAATATGCAAAGCAAATTACTTTTGTTAGAAAAGGGGCACAACTTGATAGAAAAGAGTTTATGCGCTCTTTAATTGATATTTATTACACACGCAACGATGTTGAATTTACGCGGGGTACTTTTAGAGCACGTGGTGATGTTGTTGAAATAATTCCAGCATACCAATACGAAGAAGCAATTCGTGTTGAGTTTTGGGATGATGAAATTGAACGGATTTCAATAATAGATGCATTAACTGGCGAGTTTATTAAAGAAGTGGAAACTGCTGCTATTTATCCCGCAAAATATTTTGTTACTACAAAAGAGCAAGTTAATGCTGGAATTAAAACAATTGAAGCGGAATTGAAAGTACGTCTTCAAGAATTTTGGGATGATGAAAAATATGTTGAAGCTCAACGTCTGGAACAACGCACACGTTACGATATTGAAATGATGCGTGAAATTGGCTATTGTTCTGGAATCGAAAATTATTCCCGCCACATGGATGGACGACCAGAAGGCTCTCGCCCATCGTGCCTTTTTGATTATTTTCCGAAAGATTATTTGCTTATAATTGATGAATCGCATGTAACTGCTTCACAAATTAGAGCTATGTATAATGGCGACCGCTCGCGTAAAATGAATTTGGTTGAGTATGGTTTTAGGCTTCCATCTGCTTTGGATAACCGCCCACTAAAATTTGAAGAATATGAAAATTTAACAAATCAAGTGGTTTATGTTTCGGCAACTCCTGGCGATTACGAATTGCAAAAAACGGGTGGATTTTATATTGAGCAGGTTATTCGTCCAACAGGCTTGCTCGACCCAGAAATTATTGTTCGTCCAGTTAAAACTCAAATTGACGATTTACTTGGCGAAATTAGAATTAGAGCACAAAAAAAAGAACGCGTTCTTGTTACAACTCTTACAAAAAAAATGGCAGAAGATTTAACAGACTATTTAGAAAACTTAGCCGTAAGAGTAAAATATATCCACAGTGATATTGATTCACTTGAACGTGTTGAAATAATTAGAAATTTACGAATTGGTGATTTTGATGTTTTAGTTGGAGTAAATCTTTTGCGCGAAGGTTTGGATTTGCCCGAAGTTTCACTAGTGGCAATTATTGATGCCGATAAAGAAGGATTTTTGCGAAGTGAACGTTCTTTAATGCAAACAGCAGGGAGAACAGCACGTAATTCTGATGGATTAGTAATTATGTATGCTGATAGAATTACTAACTCAATGAAAAAGACAATTGATGAAACAAATCGTAGAAGAAAAATTCAAATGGAATATAATGTGGAGCATGGAATAACTCCGAAGACAATTTTTAAAAGCCGCGATGAAATTATGGCATCAACCTCAATTGCAGATATGCGAAACAAGGACAAGCTTGAAGAGGCGTCTTTTTCAAAAGTTGCTGAACCGATAATTAAATATATGTCAAACTCGCAGAGACAAGATTTAGTTGAAGAAATGACTTCCGAAATGAAACAAGCAGCCAAGGATTTAGAATTTGAAAAAGCTGCATTCATGCGTGATGAAATTGAAAAATTAAAAAAAATGATAAAATAATTAGGTTAAATATTATTTCGTAAATACCAAGAAGAAGGTCATTTCGAAGGAACTTTTTTTTTGTGACTGAGAAATCTCGCACAATTTGAAAGATTTCTCTTCCGATATAGAGCATCGGATTCGAAATGACAGATTCATTATTTTGCAGAAACTCTAATAAGTTTGGGGTTAAGATTTGTCATGCCGCCAAAGAAGGGCGGTGATTTGAAAAGGCGATACAAATTTGAGCTATTTTATTTCGTGAATACCAAGAAGATTGTCATTTCGAAGGAACGTTTTTTGTGACTGAGAAATCTCGCACAATTTGAAAGATTTCTCTTCCGATATAGAGCATCGGAATCAAAATGACAGATTCATTATTTAGTCGACCCTTAAAAAGCTATAGAAAAAGTTTTAGTACTAGTTAAAGTTAAATTTTCTTG
>PCUD01000023.1:0-1779 GCA_002786785.1 Ignavibacteriales bacterium CG18_big_fil_WC_8_21_14_2_50_31_20
AAAATGGGGTGGTGAGTACGACTATACAATTACTGGAGTAATGAAAGATATGCCTCAAAACTCCCATTTTCGCTATGATATAATTTTAACACTTTCTGGTGTAGATAAAGTTTTTGGTTCTTTAATCGAAAATTGGGGATGGCAAAATTTTCTAGTTTATTTCGAACTACAAGAAGGTTTCTCAAAATCTTCTCTCGAGGAAAAATGTGAAAATTTAATTCAACCTTTTTACAACCCCAATAACTCTAACACTGATAAACCTTTCCCTCAATATTTATTACAAAGTCTGAAAGATATTCACCTCTATTCAGCACACATTGAAAACGATATCCAGCCACAAAATAGTATTACATATGTGTTGATATTTTCAGCAATTGGGATTCTTATACTGCTAATAGCTTGCGTTAATTATATTAATCTTCTTACAGCCAATGCTACAACGCGAATGAAAGAAATTGGAATTAAAAAAGTAATTGGTGCTACACGTAATCAACTTGCTTTACAATTTGTGGGAGAATCATTTTTGGTTCTATTTATAGCGTTTATTATATCACTTATTTTTGTGCAATTGAGTTTACCAATTTTTGAATCCCTCACAGGAAAAGTTCTCTCTTTCACTGCATTAATTACACTAAAAAATATTGTGGGCGTTTTAGTTTTTCTTGTTGGAACAAGTTTTATTGCGGGATTTTATCCGGCGTTTTTTCTGTCTAAGCTTGAACCAATACAAACACTTAGGGCAAAATCTTACACTGGTAAATCAAAAATTAATTTTAGAACATTACTTGTTGGAGTTCAGTTCACAATAGTAATTGTTTTAATTTGTTCCGCACTTTTTATGTTTAGTCAAATCGATTATCTTCAGAATAAGAAGTTAGGATTTGATAAAGACTTCGTACTAACTTCTGAAATAAACGGCGCCTTTGATAATGTTGAAAAATATAACGCTCTAAAAGCGGCACTACTTAAAGAATCCTTTGTTGCAAGCGTTTCTTCCGGTTCACGTGTTCCATCAAATACCACAACTAACTTCGGAACTTTAATTCCAGAGGGAGAAACTAAACCAACTTCAATAGCATTTGTTCATGTACATCAAGATTATTTTGAGACGCTTGGAATTGAACCTGTGAAAGGACGCCTATTTTCAACCCAGCTTACAACTGATATAGATAATGCAATAATACTAAACGAATCTGCCGTAAAGGAATTAATGCTTAAGGGTAATCCTATTGGGCAATCGCTTAAATGTGATTGGCCTAAATCCAACAGGACAATTGTTGGTGTTACAGACGATATAAATTTTGAATCTCTTTATGGGCGCGTACGTCCAACTGCATTTTTAATCGATTATAGCGAATGCTCTCGATTAATAGTAAAAGTAAATCCATCAAACACAGAAACCACAATTAATAAACTACAAGCTATTTGCAGCAATTTTTATCCAGATGAAATATTTGAATTTCATTTCTTGGATGATAAACTTGAATATCTCTATCAATCGGATATAAACACTTTTCAACTAATGGGATATTTAACATTCCTCTCAATATTTATCTCATCTATGGGTCTTTTTGGTCTTGCACTATTTTCAATGAAAGGCCGTACAAAGGAAATAGGAATTAGAAAAGTTCTTGGTTCTTCCACTCCACGTATTTTAATCTTATTAGTTAAAGATTTTACAAAATGGGTGCTGATTGCAAATATTATTGCTTGGCCCATTGCTTTTTATGCAGTTAACAAATGGCTTCAAAATTTTGCGTATCGTATTGAAATGAATTA
>PCUD01000023.1:1805-16539 GCA_002786785.1 Ignavibacteriales bacterium CG18_big_fil_WC_8_21_14_2_50_31_20
AAAGCTGCAATTGCAAATCCTGTAAATAGTTTGAAGAATGAATAAGTGCAAATTGCACAAATAGCAACTACAATTATTAGGAAGGTTAAAAAATGTTCAACAATTATCATTGATGTCCGATAAAAATAAGAATGGCTTAAAAACATTAATTTATAAAATGGATTATGAATATTTTATAAAAAGATGGAATAGAACCCTCTAACCATAAAATAATGATAATTGAGCGGGTCGTTTTGTGGTTAAAAATTCCCATTCTTCCTACTAATCCAGGTTCATATAATTTAAAGGTGGAGCGCAAGAATTATGCAAAATATTGGAAAATCCTAAAGAAGAAAAAATCCACCTTTAAATCACTTGATCCCCATTTTTTTGTTGACAAGTATTAATTAAATGCTTAAGTTTCGAATGATTGTTGTAGAAATACAGCATACACATCAAGCTGGATAGGTTGTGCCCTCTACCTATCCAGCTTTCCCTTTTTAAACAGGTCTATCTTAAACTATTTTTGCATTCCCAAATATTTATCCAAATTAAGTTAAACCAATTATGAATATAAATTGTCAAAGAACTTATTTAATTCAATTTAATTTCAAAATATTATTAAAATTTACCATTCAAACAGTTTTTGGAGAATTTGTTTTATGAAACTTAATCTAACTGCCGTACTCATTTTTACTTTAATATTTTCTGCAAATATGTTTGCTCAAAGAGGTTCTAATAATTCTGAGATGAGAATTGGTTTTGGAATAATAGGAAGTGTAAAAGACAAATTATCTGAAAAATCAATTGAATATGCAAATATTGTAATTCTAAAATCTGAGGATAGTACACAAGTTGGTGGGGGTGTTACTGATGATACGGGCAATTTTAAAATCATGGGAATTCGTCCAGGTAGTTATATTGCAAAAGTGAGTTTTATAGGTTTTGAATCCACCTTTATTAAAATTAATCTTTCAAGAGCCAACAGAATTATGGATCTTGGTGAAATATTTATTGAACCAGCATCTTTTCAATTAGAAGATGCAAAAATTATTGGGAGTAAATCACCAATAGAATTTAAAATTGATAAAAAAGTAATAAATGTATCTGAACAAACAACAACAATATCAGGAAGTGCAGTTGATGTTTTAGAAAATGTACCATCTGTTCGGGTTGATATTGAGGGAAATGTTTCCCTGCGGGGAAGTGGCAGTTTTACATTACTTATAGATGGACGACCTACTATTTTAGATGTAAATGATGCTCTGCAACAAATACCAGCAACTTCAATTGATAAAATAGAGATTATAACCAACCCATCGGCTAAATATGACCCTGAAGGAGTTTCCGGCATTATTAATATTATTTCAAAAGGAAACCAATTGGATGGACTTAGTGCAATTATCAATGGAAATATTGGAATGGAAAATAAATATGGAGCAGATTTTACTTCTTCATATAGATCCAAAAATTATTCATTAAATATTGGGGCTGATTATAATACTCGAAGTCATCCAGGAAGTTCTGAAACAAATAGAATTATTTATTACGATTCAGTTTCTTCATTCCTTAATTCAATTGGAGAAAATGATAGAAATAGAGCAGGATGGAGTATACGGGGTGGTGGAGATTTTAATCTTTCGGCTAACGATGTATTCGGATTTTCATTGAGATATGGTGATAGAAATTCTGAAAGTAATTCAGATTATAATTTTCATAATTTTACATTGCCTGTAAGTATTGATAGGTATTACAAAAGTAAAAGCTTTAGCGAGAGAAGTGGAAAATTTTTCTCTTCCAATTTAAATTATAAACATACATTTGGGGCAAATAAGCATGAGTTGGTTGCTGAAGGGATGTATCAAAAAAGGAACAATGACGAAAGTTCGATAAACGAAAATATTGAAAGTGATGGGCAAATTTCTTACGGTAGAAAAAATATTGAAATTGGACCTGGTGAAAGATTTAGATTCAAAATTGATTATGCATACCCATTTTCTGAATTTTCAAAATTTGAAACTGGTGCACAGCACGAAATAAATAAATCGCAAGACGACACTAGGAGTTTCCTTTTTCAATCGAATAATGCAGATTATAAATATGAAGATGAATATAGTTATTTAATTAATTATGATAGAAATATTTCATCAATTTATGGTATATATTCTGGAATGCTAAATAGTATTGGCTATCAGTTTGGTTTAAGAGGAGAATACACTTATAGAAAAATTGATTTAGTAAATTCAAATGAATCCACTTTAATTGATAGAATTGATTATTTCCCAACAATTCACGCAACTTATAAAATAAACGAAATTCAACAAATAATGGCAAGTTATACAAGCCGAATTAGAAGACCAAGGGGTTGGTATCTTGAACCTTTTGATGTTTGGGAAGATGCAAATAATTTGCGTAGAGGAAATCCAGGTTTAATTCCAGAATATATTGATTCCTATGAATTATCATTTATGACAAATTGGGGTAAGAGTTTATTTTCTGTTGAAGGCTATTACAGAATTAGAAAAAATAAAATTGAAAGAGTTCGTTCTGTTTATGATAAGGACGTTACACTTACAACGTATAGAAATATGGGAAAGGATTATTCATCTGGAACAGAATTTATGCTCAATACAGATATTATTGAAAATTGGGATGTAAATTTAATGAGTGATATTTATTACTATAAATTAGTGGGTAGTTATAACAACCAGAATTTAGCAAGTGAAAACTTTAATTGGTCTGTTAGATTAAATAATACTTTCACTGTTTTCCAAAATACAAAGTTCCAATTAAATGGTCAGTACAATAGTGCCAATATTTCTGCACAAAGTGAAAGCAAAGGACTATTTATGGTAAATATTGCTCTACGTCAAGAATTGTTTGAAAAAATGCTTTCACTTACTTTACAAGTTAGAGATGTTTTTAACTCTGCTAGCCACGAAGGAAGTTCAGTAGGTCCTGGATTTGAAACCAATTATATTTTCAATAGAAATGCCCCAATTGTTATGCTAAATGTTTCTTTGAACCTTAATAATTTTAAGCAGAAAAAGGATAGGGGAAAGGACAATGAAGATGGCGATGAAATGGGTGAGGTTGAATTTTAATAAAAAGCCGCAATTGCATTTGCAATTGCGGCTTTTTTGTTTATTTGATTTTAACTTCAATCTGTTTTGGTTTTGCTTCTTCAGCTTTTGGAATAGTAATCTTTAGAATTCCATCTTTAAATTCGGCATCAATTCTATCTTCAATAATTTTTTCTGGTAAATTAAAAGCTCTATAATATTTTCCAAAAGCTCTTTCAACATGATGATATTTTGAATTCTTTTCTTCTTTTCCAAAATTACGCTCACCACTTATTGCAATTTGACCATTATTAAATGTTATTTTTACATCTTCCTTTTTTACCCCAGGCAAATCAAGATGTAAAGAATATTTGTCTTCATCTTCTCTAATATCAGTTAATGGTGACCAAACTGCATTTGCAAAATCTTCATCTTCTTTTGAAGATTTAAGACCAAAGCGATTGTTGAAAGAATCAAATAATTTACTGAATTCTTTTTCCACACTAATTAATTCTTTAGCAGGATTCCAACGTGTAAGTGTCATTTTATACCTCCAAAATTTAGTTTATAAATTGTGAACGTATAAATAAATATAAAAACTATGCCAATTTAAAAAGCCTTAAATATGGCTCAAAATACGATAAATTATAAAAATCCAGATACTTATTTAATTGTCATTTTGAAAAACAAACTGAAAATATGACAACCTAATTACCATAAAGTTATAAAAACCGACATTTTGACATCGCAAATAAATTTATGATTTATTCTCAATTTTAGCCCAAGAATCTTTTAATGTCACAGTTCTATTAAAAACTAAATTATCACTTGAAGATTCCTTACTATCAACACAGTAATAGCCAAGACGCTCAAATTGGAACCGCTCTCCAGGTTTTGCATTTTTTAGATAAGGTTCAACTTTGCTATTCTCAATTGTTATAAGTGAATCTGGATTCATATATTTAATAAAATCATTTTCTTTATCACTATCTGGCGCTGGAACATTAAATAAGCGGTCATATAGTCTAACTTTAGCATTGATTGAATGCTTTGCAGAGACCCAATGAATTGTTCCTTTAACTTTTTTATCGCTTGTTCCTGTTCCACTTTTTGTATCAATGTCATAAGAGCAAAGTAATTTTTCAATATTTCCATCTTGGTTTTTTATTATTTCTTCACATTTAATAATATATGCGTATCTGAGTCTAACTTCATTGCCAGGGGAAAGGCGATGGAATTTTTTGTGTGGAACTTCCTGGAAATCATTAGCCTCAATATACAATTCACGCGAAAATGGAAGTTGGCGAGTTCCCATTGATATATCTTCTGGGTTATTTATGGCTTCTAAAAGTTCAACTTGTGATTCGGGATAATTAATTAATTCAACTTTAATTGGAGTTAAAACAGCCATTACTCGCATAGCTTTTGCGTTCAAATCTTCTCTGATGCTATATTCCAACTGAGAAATATCTATAACATTATCACGTTTGGCAACGCCAATTCTGTCGGCAAAATTTCTAATTGATTCAGGAGTATACCCCCGTCTGCGAAGTCCAGAAATAGTAGGCATTCGTGGGTCATCCCACCCAGAAACATGCTTTTCTTCCACTAACCGTAGTAATTTACGTTTGCTCATTATTGTATAATTTAAATTTAATCGGGCAAATTCAATTTGACGAGGGTGATGAATTTCTAATTCATTAATAAACCAATCATAAAGAGGACGGTGGTTTTCAAATTCTAAAGTGCATATAGAATGTGTAATTCCTTCAATTGAGTCAGATTGTCCGTGAGCCCAATCGTACATTGGATAAATGCACCATTTGTTTCCTGTTCTATGATGTTCTGCATGTCTAATTCTGTATAAAATTGGATCCCGTAAATTCATATTTGGTGAAGCCATATCAATGTTTGCACGAAGCACATGAACACCATCTTCAAATTCACCATTCTTCATTTTTTCAAAAAGTTCAAGATTTTCTTGAATGGGGCGTTTACGGTATTTTGATTCAACTCCAGGTTTTGTTGGCGCACCGCGTTCTACTTTTATTTGTTCAAAAGGTGATGAATCAACATAAGCTTTACCTTTTTTTATTAGTTTTATTGCATATTCATATAGTGTGTCAAAATAATCAGAAGCAAAATAAAGCCTATCTTCCCAATCAAATCCAAGCCATTTAACATCTTCTTTAATTGAATCAACATATTCAACATCTTCTTTTGTAGGATTTGTATCATCAAATCGAAGGTTGGTCAAACCACCGTATTCTTTGCCAAGACCAAAATTTAAACAAATAGATTTTGCGTGCCCAATATGCAAATAACCATTTGGTTCAGGTGGGAAACGTGTATGAACTCTATTATATTTTTGGGTTTTTAAATCTTCATCAATTATTTCTTTAATAAAATTTGGAGGCATTGTATTTTCATTAACTTCACTCATTTTATGTCCTTATTCAAAATTTTAGTAATACTAAATCAACCAAGTTTGGATTTTAATTCTGGAATTATCTTAATAGCTTTATTAATTCTTGCTATTACTTCATCTTTCCCAAGTATGAAAAGTAAATCATAAACCCCAGGCCCAATTCCAACACCAGAAGTAGCAACACGAACTGGATGAATTATTCTTCCAGCTCCACATTCAGCTTCTTCTGCAACTTGCTTTAACGCAATTTCGAAATCCTCTTTTGTTGGATTATTTAGTCCTGAAATTTTAGCTGCGTAATTTTCTAGCAACTTTACTGAATCATCCTTCCAACGTTTACTAATTACTTCTTCGTCATAAACATTTGGCCTTTCAAAAAAGTAGGTCGAATTATCAATATAATCTTTAATAAATGAAACTCGTTCAATCATTCCTTCAATTACTAAAAGCAAGTATTCATCAGTAAATTCTATATCTTTATATTTTGATTCTGCAAGAATTTCTTTCAACATATTAAGAATAATATTTTTGTCTTGTTTTCTCAAATGTTCAGCATTAATCCAATCCAATTTTTCAACATTAAAAATTGCGCCAGCTTTATGGATTCTTTCAAGCGAAAATTTTTCAATTAAATCATTCATATTAAAAAATTCATCATTATCACTTGTACTCCAACCAAGAAGTGCAACAAAATTTATAAGTGCTTCCTTCAAGTATCCTTTTAATTTATAATCTTCAACAGCAACATCACCTTGGCGTTTACTAAGTTTAGATCTATCAGCATTCAGTAAAAGTGGGAGGTGCGCAAAAATTGGAATTTTCCATCCAAAAGCGTTATACAACAAAATATGCTTTGGGGTTGAAGAAAGCCACTCCTCACCACGTATTACGTGTGTAATGCCCATTAAATGGTCATCAACAACGTTTGCCATGTGGTATGTAGGAAATCCATCAGTTTTAATTAAAACTTGGTCATCAATAACATCTCGCGAAAATTCCACTCTTTCTCGAACAACATCATTTATAATTACGCTATCACCAGGCTTAACGTTTAATCGTATAACGTAAGAAATTCCATCAACAATATTTTTTTCAATTTCTTCTTTTGAAAGATTCAAGCAATGCTTATCATATTTAGCTTGTGGCAGTTTTGCTTTTTGTTGCTGCTCTTTCAAATCCGAAAGTCTTTCTGGTGTACAAAAACATCGGTAAGCATCACCTTGCTCTAAAAGTTGATTAGCATATTTATTGTAAAAATCCAATCTTTTCGATTGGAAATAAGGGCCCACACTTCCTTCTTTATTTGGACCTTCATCGTATTCTAATCCAACCCATTTTAATGTTTTAATTAAATTTTCAACAGCTCCTTCAACATATCTGTTTTGGTCGGTATCTTCAATGCGGAGAATAAAATCACCGCCACTTTGTTTTGCAAAAAGATAATTATATAGTGCTGTGCGTAATCCTCCAACATGTAAATATCCTGTTGGGCTTGGGGCAAAGCGGACTCTTGTTCTATTCTTATTCATTATATCTCAAAATTATTAAGGATTTATTTACTAAAAATTTGAATGTAAAGTTAATAAAATAAAATATGACTCTGAAAAATATTTGGTTGGTTTTATTTAAATGATTTACAATCTACAGTGATCACATATTATGTAACCACTGTAGAAATAACTATTTAGAAGCGTTTAAATAATATTTAACTTTTTCAATAAACTCTTTACTATCAATTGGCTTAGGAATATAATCTGTAGCACCGGCGTCCAAACATTTTTCTCTATCGCCTTTCATTGCAAATGCCGTTAGCGCAATTATTGGAGTATCTTGGTAATTAGAAAGTTCACGAATATGAGAGGTTGCTTCAAATCCGTTCATTATTGGCATTTGCATATCCATTAAAATTAAATCAAATTGGTCTTTTTTTGCATTATTAAGTGCTTCTTCACCATTGTCAACAACAACAACATTTTCATAACCGTTTTTCTTTAGCAAACGCGTAACAATAATTTGTGAATGCTTGTAGTCTTCAGCAAATAATATTTTAATTTCTTCATCCGATTTTTCAATAACTTCTTCAAATGGGGTAGGTTCTTCATATTTATTTAGCATTGAGCTAATAGTATCTGAAAGATCCTCTATATTTACACTTTTTTTACTTAATAAATCTTCAAAAAGCCCATCAATACTTTTTAAATCTTCATCAAAATTTTCCTTACCTGTGTAAATAATAATTGGAAGTTTTGCAAATTTTTGTTCCGATTTTATTAATTTAATAAGCTCAAATCCATTTGGATGTGGCATATCAAGATCAACAATAGCCAAATCAATTTGCATGTCTTTAATTCTATCCATAACGTTTGCAGAAACATTTTCTGCAACGGCAATAAAGCCAGCAGTTTCTATTGCTTGTTTAACAAGGTTAAGAGTTGGAACGTCATCATCAACACAAAGAATATTGGAATTTTTTCTTAATTTATAACTTGTTAATACTTCAACAAGATAGTTGTAATTTATTGGTTTAACAAAGTATTCTACTGCGCCCATTAAATAAGCTTTTTGTTCATCAGGTTCAACAGAACACACAATAACAGGAACGTTTTTAGCATTCTTATGTTCACGGATTTTTTTCAGCAATTCTAATCCATTTATAGAAGGAATTTCTATATCTAAGATTACAGCTAAAAATTTCTCTTTATCTATTTGTGATAGTGTTTGTTCTCCAGTATTAACAATTGTTGGGGTATAACCCCATTTATTAAGATAATTACTTAATAATTTTGATGTAGCATAGTCATCTTCAACAACTAAAATGCTATTTCTCTCTTTAGTTGGTTTTGGAAGTTTAGAAAAATCAATTTGACTTGGAGCTTTGTGTTGATCAGCTTTTAAAGTAAAGTTAAAGGTTATACCTTCATAAGAATTATGTTGAACATTAATTTCTCCATTTAATGAAGCAATATATCTTTGGGCTAAAGTTAAGCTAAGACCAGTAAAACCATTTTCAACCAATGATAATTTTTTTGAAATTACAAAAGGATCAAATATTGATTTTAAAACATCATTTTCCAAAACTGAATTACTATTTTGAATAATAAATTGAAGTTTATCATTTGAAAGTGAGGTAACCTTTAATGATCCTGACTTATCCTTAGAAGAAACTATGGAAAACAATAAAATTGAATTTAATATATATTTTAACCTAATATCATCTAAATTAACTTCTTCTGGTACATTTGTATCAATTGTAAAATTTATTGTAATAAATGTATTTCCGTATTTTGCTTTAATTCCATCAATAACTTGCTCAACTAACGTTACAAGATTAATGTTTTTAGAATAATTAGGAGCTTCTTCTTCAAGCTTGGCAATGTCTATTGAATCCTTAAGATTTGTTACGAGACTGTGAGCATTTTTTTTAATTGAACTCACATATTCTGTTTGGGAAACTGATAGATTATCTTCTGCTAAAATGGATGTAGAACCAAGTATTGAGTTGGCATAAGTTCTTAATTCATTTGTAACTTCTAAAAATAATGTTCCTAACGGTTTTTCATTAATTTTTGTCGATTTACCAGAAGCTGTATCCCATATTGATATTAAAGTAGAAATATATTTAGAAATACTTTTTAAAGTATCAGAATCAATTTGAGTGAATGGAGTTTTTTTTGCAACTTTTAGAAATCCCTTTTTGCCTAGTTGAATATCAAAGCTTGCACAACTTTCATAAATTACAAATTCTGAAATTTGCAACTCGCAATTGGAATCGTGATGCATTGAAAAATCATATGATTCACTACTTAATTTACATCGAGAGCAAGTAAATTCCGACCCGTGAAGATAATTTTTTCGGGAGTTTAACGATTTACCAATTACTTTAAACCTTTGTGAATCAATATGTTCAAACAAAATAATTGCTTGAAAATCAAATTCGTTTGCAAGGTAATTGCATAAATTATCTGGGAAATCTGCAGTAGCAGAAAGAGCCGATGAAAAAAGCTCATTAAATAAATTAAGAGTTTCAATTTTGGAGTTATTAGCCATAAGTCATCTTCTTTTTAATGTACTTTGTATAAAGGAAAAATATTATTTAAACATAATTATTTATTAAATAAAGTTAAAGCAATAAATAAATAATTTGAATACTATTTTCCATGTAATTTAAATCTAATTCTTAAAACATTATTTTCGAATGAAGTGGACAAAGTTTTAACTTGTCCTATTTCCTTTGTGTTTTTAACATGCAAGCCAGAACACATGCACGAATCATAATTACCAACATTTATAATTCTTATTTCATCACCATGATTTTCAGGTAATCTATCTAATAAAAATCTTTCTTTTGCTTCTTCAAGTGAAATTTTTATTTCAGTAACTTCCAAATTTTGTCTAATTACTTTATTAATTTCATCTTCAAGGTTCTGAATCTCTTTTTCAGTTAAATTACGACTAAAATGGTAATCACATTTAGATTTCTTTTTCTCAATATGATTCGAAAATGACCTCTCGGTTTTAAATAATCTTACCATAGTTCTGTTTAAAATATGCTCAGCTGTATGCATTGGAGGGTAATATTCTTTTGGATTGCTTATCAAAATATATCCTTACTCATAAATATTTGTTAATTCAATAATTCTTTCTTTTGGAATAAACAGTTCAGTTGTTCCTTCAACTCTTGGAGCAATTTCATATAAATTATAAAAAAACACCAACCCTGAATCAGTGATGGCAAAGTTATCGTTAAATTCAAAAGATTTATTTTCAAACCAATATCCAGCATTTTCTAATGAACTATTATTAGGAATGTTTTTTAATTTACAAAATAAATCTTTACCAACATTTGCTAATTCACTAAACTTTTCTTCTTTTACAATATCACCTAATAACAATACTTTTCCATTTTCAATATCAAAATTTGAAAATATCACATTATAAAAGCTATTTGCTCCACCAGTGTACATGGACTCTTCAGTTTTAATGGAAATAATATTTCTAAATATTCCCATAATTTTTATATTTGACTTAATAAACCAATTTGTATTGTAATCAGCAAATTCTTTTTTAGCCTCAATATAGCTCGAAAACAAAGAATCAGATATCTCATCAATATTATTAAAAGGTTCTTCACTTAAAGGGAAATTTAGAATTTGATTAGTTACATAGTTATTAATTGAATCGTATGACGCAATTGGAGTAATAATTTCTGGATATTCAAATTTTATTTCGGCATAATCTGTTGAGTCGGATGAATCACCATATGTCTTTAAATATACTTTTTCATAATATCTAATTTGATTATCATCAAACACTATTGATTTGGAGGAATCAATTAAGTTTGCAGAATCCAGTTTGAGCAAATTTTTCTTTTTATTGTCGCAACTAAAAAAAACTGCTATTATTAAAAAAAATATTATTTTACTTTTCAATTTATAATCCAAAAATTCAATAGTTTTATTTATCTAAATATTTTACTAAGCTAATTGTTTTAGTTCTTCCATGTCAAACAAAGGAATAAGCTTCAAACCTGCTGATTCTAAATTTTCGAATGCCTTTTCTTCTCTTACAATAACACACAAAACTGAATCTATTATGGCACCTAAATTTCGTAATTCTTTAACACTTTCAATAATTTGTCCGCCAGTAGTCACTACATCTTCAATAACACAAATATTTTTCCCAGAAAAATCACTACCTTCAGCTAATTTTCTTGTACCATATTCTTTTGCTTTTTTTCGAACAAAAATTGTTGGCATTCCTGTTTTTAATGAAATTGCAGACGAAAGGGGAATGCCTCCCATTTCTAAACCAGCTAAAATTTCTGTCCCTTTTGGAACTAAATCCTTCATATGATCAGCAATTGGCCCTAATATTTCAGGAATTGATTCAAACTTATATTTATCAAAATACTCATTTGAAATTTTGCCTGATCTAAGTAAAAACTCACCAGTAATATGAGCAACATCATAAATACTCTTTCCTAATTCTTCTCTTTTCATATTGCCTCAATGATTAAAAAAAATATAATAATTTGCAAAAATACGAAATATTCCGTTAACTTTGCCTTTCTATATTTTGAGAAAATGAATAGTTTATAATAAATTTTAAATTTATTATAAAATAGTGAATTTAATTTTAATGGAGCAAGTGATAAATATGTCAGAGAATTTAGTAATTGTAGAATCTCCAGCAAAAGCCAAAACGATTGAAGGTTATTTAGGAAAAGATTTTATTGTAACTTCAAGTTATGGGCACATTCGTGATTTAGAGAAGAAAAATAGCGGAATTGATATTGCTAATAAGTTTAAACCAACCTACATAATTCCGGATGATAAGAAAAAGGTTGTTTCCGAGTTAAAAAAGCTAGTAAAAAAAGCTAAAACTGTTTGGCTTGCAACTGACGAGGACCGTGAGGGGGAGGCAATTTCTTGGCATTTAAAAGAAGCCCTAAATTTAAAAGATGAAAACATTAAAAGAATTGTTTTTAACGAAATTACTAAAAAAGCAATCTTAAATGCTGTCGAAAATCCAAGAACTATTAATTTAAATATTGTAAATGCTCAGCAAGCTCGTAGAATTCTTGATAGATTAGTTGGATTTGAACTTTCTCCAGTTTTATGGCGAAAAGTAAAACCTTCTCTTTCAGCCGGGCGTGTGCAATCGGTTGCTGTTAGACTTATTGTTGACCGAGAAAGAGAAATTGAAAACTTTAAAGTTGAAAATTTCTTTAGAGTTGTAGCTGATTTTGTTGTTTTGGATAAAGATGGTAAAAAATGGAAGCTTAAAGCTGAACTTCCAAAACGATTTAACAATATTAAGGAAGCTCAGGAATTTTTAACAATTTGTCAAAATTCAACTTTCACTATAGAGTCATTAGAAAAAAAGGCTGTATCTAAATCACCCTCGGCTCCTTTTACTACTTCAACTTTGCAACAAGAAGCCAGTAGAAAATTAGGATTTTCTGTACTAAAGACGATGTTGGTTGCACAAAAATTATATGAAGCTGGTAAGATTTCGTATATGAGAACAGATTCTGTTAATTTATCAGACGAAGCTTTAAACAATGCGGAAAATGTTATTACCAATGATTTTGGCAAAAAATATTCACAGACTAGAAAATATAAAACAAAATCGGCTTCTGCTCAAGAAGCGCACGAAGCTATAAGACCATCCTATTTCCAAAATTCAACCGTTCCAGGAACAGCAGATGAACAAAAACTTTATGAATTGATTTGGAAGCGTGCAATTGCATCTCAAATGAGTGATGCTAAAATTGAAAGAACTTTAGTGAAAATAAGTATTTCTAAAAGTAATGAAAAATTTACAGCCAAAGGTGAAGTAATTAAATTTGATGGATTTCTTAAGGTATATCTCGAATCATCTGAAGATGAAAATGGTGAAAACGAGGATTCAACATTATTGCCACCACTTTATGAAGGCGAAATATTAGAATTTGAAAAAATTACTGCTACTGAAAGTTTTACAAGACCTTCCGCACGTTATTCCGAAGCAAGCCTTGTAAAAAAACTTGAAGAATTAGGAATTGGCCGACCTTCTACTTATGCTCCAACTATTAGCACTATCCAAAAGCGTGGATATGTTAATAAAGATGAACGAGAAGGTAAAAAAAGGAATTACCAAGTATTGTTCATTGTACCGAAAAAAGATTTGGTTCTTGAAAAAAGAAGTGAAATTACTGGAGCGGATAAAGGTAAATTGTTTCCAACTGATATTGCAATGCTAGTAAATGATTTTCTTATGGAAAATTTTCCGGATATTATGAATTTTCAATTTACAGCTCATGTTGAAGAAGAATTAGACGATATTGCTTCTGGCAAAATGGAATGGAGTGAAATGTTAACCGAGTTTTATTTTCCATTTCATGAAAAAGTAGAGCATACTACAGAAAATGCTGATCGAGTTTCAGGTGAAAGAATTCTTGGTACAGATCCAAATACTGGGCATCAAGTTTCTGTGAGAATGGCCAAGTTTGGCCCAGTTGCTCAAATTACTGACCTAAATAATGCAGAAGCAAAACCTATTTATGCAGGATTGCGTCCTAACCAAAAAATGGCCCACATTGGTTTGGAAGAAGCACTTGAATTATTTAAACTTCCAAGATTAGTTGGTGATTTTGAAAATAAAGAAGTTGTTGCTGCTATTGGTAGATTTGGCCCTTATATTCGCCATGATTCAAACTTCTTTTCATTAAATAAAAATTATGATCCTTACACAATTGAAATTGAAGAAGCAATTGAAGTAATTATTGCAAAACGTGAAAAAGATGTTGACAATACACTTAAAACTTTTCATGAAGATTCTGATTTAAGAATAGTTATTGGAAGATGGAAAAGACCATATTTAAGAGCTGGGAAGAAAAATATTCCGTTAGAGAAGGATGTAGTAGTTGATGAATTAACTTACGAAAAAGTATTAGAAATGGTTTCTGCTTTTAACGCTAAATCAAAAAAGAAAAAATAGAAATTATTAATGGTCATGATTCTTAACACCTGGAACAGGGTCATGACCACTTCCACCCCAAGGATTGCAACTTACAATTCGCTTAATGCTTAACCAACCGCCTTTAAATAATCCATGTTTTTGTAAAGCTTCAATTGTATAGTTGGAGCAAGTAGGTGTATATCTGCATGAAGAAGGAAATAGTGGAGAAATAAATATTTGATATATTTTTACAAAGACAATAAAAGGAATTGAAAGAATTCTAAATATTTTATTCATAATAGTTAGTTCTTGCATTGAAGTAATAAAAAGAAAACAATCCCCCAAATAAGGGGATTGTTCTGTGAAAATACTTTTTTGAATTCAAAAAAAATTAGTATTAAAGGAAGAAACTTAGATGAAGGACATCTATAGATTTATTACTTATTTTACTATTTCAACATCTTGTGCTTGTGGGCCTTTTTGACCTTCACCAACAGTAAATGTTACTTTTTGACCTTCTTCTAGGGAACGGAAACCATCAGAATTAATAGATTTGAAGTGAACAAAAACATCATCACCATTTTCTTGAGAAATGAAACCATAACCTTTAGAACTGTTAAACCATTTAACAGTACCTTGTTTGCGATCTGACATAAATCTTATTCCAAAATAATTATAAAAATATTCTTCTAAATAAAAATCAACCAATGCAACCTACAATCAACAACTTTGCGGAGAGGGCGGGATTCGAACCCGCGGTACCCGATAAAGAGTACGACGGTTTAGCAAACCGTTGGTTTCAGCCACTCACCCACCTCTCCGG
>PCUD01000101.1:0-739 GCA_002786785.1 Ignavibacteriales bacterium CG18_big_fil_WC_8_21_14_2_50_31_20
TTTGGGAAAAAAATATCAACAGATTTTTCTTGGGTTGGCAAACTTGACTATATGAAATTTGACAAGCTAAATAATGAGAAATTATCAAAAAAAGCCTCTGCCGAAATAAATGCCGTTAAATTATTTTATAATATTCCATTAGAAAAATTAGAAATGGAATTTAAGGCAATTGGACTGTTGGCTGAAGCAAAATGGGGTTTAGTAAATTCAAGTTTTGGTGAAATTTCACTAGCCATTGGTTTTGGATTTTATCAATGGGAAAGTTTTAGATCATCATATATTGATACAATTTCTGTAATTCCTTCCGAAGGAGATTCTCCAATAGTAATTAAAGAATTTAATGTACCTGAAAATAACCAAAAAGATTGGAGTGGAGGAATTAATTTAGGCTTAGCTGCTGATATTAATATAATTGGACCGCTTCAGTTTAATATTGGGGGATATTATAAAATAATTATCGGTGAACTATGGCCTGCATTATCTTTGGATATTGAAAACGTTAGCGGTATTCAAATGCTAAATATTAGTGCTGGTTTAAAATATAGTTTATAAATTTGTTGAACGATTCAAAACATGGTTAATTTTCCAAGAATAAAAAGAAGAAAAATGAAATTTGTCAAAATACTTGTAATTTCTTTCCTAGCCGTTTCCTCAGTTTTTGCAAGTTGCAATAATGAAGTATATGGAGTTAGAGGCGTTTGGCTTACAAATGTTGATAGTGAAGTTTTAAACTCAAATG
>PCUD01000101.1:780-15474 GCA_002786785.1 Ignavibacteriales bacterium CG18_big_fil_WC_8_21_14_2_50_31_20
GTTAAACGAACTTGGCTTTAACACAATATTTGTTGTCACTTGGAATAAAGTAATGACTACTTATCCAAGTGAGGTAATGAAAAACTTTACCGGTGTTGCCATTGACCCATTATATGGAAATAGAGACCCATTAAAAGAACTTATTGATGAAGCACATAAATATAATATTAAAGTAATTGCATGGTTTGAGTTTGGTTTTTCTTCATCATATAAACTTGATGGAGGATATTTGTTAGAGAAAAAACCAGAATGGGCTTCAAAGGATATTAATGGAAAACTGGTTACAAAAAACGGATTTGACTGGATGAATGGTTTTAATCCCGAAGTTCAAGATTTTTTGTTATCCCTAATTCACGAAGTAGTTTTGAATTATGATATTGATGGTATTCAAGGTGACGACCGATTGCCGGCAATGCCTTCGGAAGCAGGCTATGACGATTATACCGTGAATTTGTACAAGCAGGCACATAATGGTAAAGCGCCGCCAAAAGATTCAAAAAATGAAGACTGGTTAACGTTTAGATCAGATATATTAAGTAATTTCCAAATTAGAATTTATAAAAGTGTAAAGGAAATTAAGCCAAATGTTATTGTTTCAATGGCTCCAAGTGTATTTCCGTGGAGCAAGGATGAATATTTACAAGATTGGCCAACTTGGATTAAGAATAATACAGTAGATCTTCTTTGTCCACAGGTTTACAGATACGATATTGATAGTTATAAATCTGCATTAGCTGAAATGTTAATGTATTCAGAAGAATATAACATTGAATTGCTAGCTCCCGGAGTATTACTTAATTTAGGTATGTATTGTGCATCGGAAGAATTTTTGTCTGAAATGATTAATGAAAATAGAAAGAACGGTATTAACGGCGAAGTGTTTTTCTTTTTTGAAGGATTAAAAAAGCGAAAAGAATTTTTTAAAAGTATTTATAAAGATAAAATTGATTTCCCAAATTTAGAATAAGGTTGTTGTTAATGAAAAGTTTTTCCTTCCTGTTTATCCTCGTGATTTTTGTAAGTATTGTTAATTGCCAAACCAATGAAGAGTTTAGAGGTGTTTGGATAACAAATGTAGATTCCAAAGTTTTAGAAACCGACGAAAAAATAGTGGAAGCAATGGATTATTTAGCTTCAATCGGAGTTAACGTAGTTTTTCCTGTCGTTTATAATAAAGGTTACACTCTTTACCCAAGTGAAGTCTTTGAAAGCTACTTTGGAGTTAAAACATTGCCACAACCTGCATTTGCTAATAGAGATTTTTTGGAAAGAATAACTATTGAGGCACATAGAAATGGAATAGAAGTTATTCCTTGGTTTGAGTTTGGCTTTTCAACTTCATACAGTGACAATGGTGGTCATATAATTAAAAAATATCCAAGTTGGGCTTTAAAAAATATAAGTGGTCAACTTGTTACTAAAAACGGATTTGATTGGATGTCTGGAATATATCCAGAAGTTCAAGAATATATGACTTCGTTGCTGCTTGAAGTTATTGATAAATATGATATTGATGGAGTTCAGGGCGATGACAGACTTCCAGCAATGCCTGTTGAAGGTGGATATGAAGAATATACAGTTGAGCTTTATAAATCCGAACACAACGGAGCAGCACCTCCAACAAGTATTACAAATTCTGATTGGAAGAAATGGCGGGCTGATAAACTAACTTATTATTTAAGCGATTTGAGAGATTCAATTAAAGCTCGAAATGAAGATTTAATTTTATCATGTGCTCCAACTCCTTATTACTGGGGATATAACGAATATCTTCAAGATTCAAAAACCTGGGCTAAAAATGGTCTTGTTGATAATATAATTCCTCAGTTATATCAATATAACATGACTGATTACAATTACGCACTTGATTTAATTACGACGCAAGTAAGAGATGAAAATCCAGATATATTTGCAGCAGGAATTCTTGCAAAAGTTGGTAGTTATGTAATTGATACTGTGTTATTAGGTAATATGCTACAGGCAAATAGAGATAAAAATGTAAAAGGGGAATGCTTGTTTTTCTACGAAGCTTTCAGAGCAAACAATGGTGAAGTTGGGCAATATCTTAAAACCTCATTTTATTCTGATTCAGCTGCGATTCCATATAGAAACGGGAAAATTCACAGACCAAAAGCTCAAATATTGAATGAAACGGATTCTAAAGCAATTGTTACTGGTAATTGGAGTGAATATCCAATGAAAGGATTTGACGGAAAAATTCTGCGCTCTAATGAAACAAGTAATTATGTTTCAGTTGAATATAATCTTTCTGCTCCCGAAGATGCTTTCTATGATGTTTTTATATATATGGTACCCAATACACCTTGGTCTGATAGTGCGCATTATCAAATATATTCCGACAGCCTTATTTTTAATGGGGCTGATTCTACTTCCATATATTGGAATCAGAGCAACACTAGTGTTGTTGGATGGCAGAAAATAGGAACTACATACTTGAATGCCGGTGAAAAAAAAGTAGTAAAAGTAGATAACAAAAATTTGAAACAGGACAAATATATTTTTACAGATGCAGTTATGCTGATGATAAATAGAAGCATCAAGAAAAAAACAGCAACTTATATTTCAAAAAATGAAAATACTAAAATCCCCAGAGAGTTTGAATTATTACAGAATTATCCGAACCCTTTCAATCCTTGCACTGTAATTGAATACAGAGTTAGCGAAAAAAATAATATTAAGCTTTTTGTTACCGATCTTCTTGGAAGAGATGTAAAAACTTTAGTAAACGAAGTTCAAGCACCAAGTTCCTATAAGGTAAATTTTCTATCTGATAATCTAGCAAGTGGAATTTATTTTTATACTTTGCTTGTCGGCAATCAAAGGCTCTCAAAAAAAATGTTGCTAATTAAATAGCTGAATAAATTTGTTTAAGGCACCTCATGAAATATATTGTATTTTTTTTATTTGCAACAACCTCTCTATTTTCTCAGCAGTTAGAGGAGTTTAGAGGAGTTAAAATCACTGATGTTGATAGCCGTGTTCTCTATTCTGACCAGAATATTGCAGAGGCAATGGATTATCTTGCATCTATAAACGTTAATGCAATTCTTGTTGTTGTTTTAAATGGGGGATATACTCAATACCCAAGTGGAGTGATGGATAGTCTCTTTGATGGTAAAAACATTGACCCATCATTTCAAAATAGAGATCCCCTTGATAGAATAATTATTGAAGCGCACAGAAATGGAATAGAAGTTTATCCTTGGTTTGAATATGGATTTGCTTCGCACTATTCTGGTGGTACTCCACCTCTTGGTGGACATATTTTGGATAAATATCCAGACTGGGCATTAAGAACTAAAGATAATCTTATTTGCACAAAAAATGGCTTTGACTGGATGTCCGCAATAAATCCAGAAGTTCAAAATTTTATTAATTCCCTAGTAAAAGAAGTAATAATAAACTACGATGTTGATGGTATTGAGTTTTCGGACAGAATTCCCGCATTACCCATTGAGGGAGGTTATGACTCCGTAACTGTGTCAATTTATAAAAAGGAACACAACAATTCTGAACCACCATCAAATTATAATGATGCATCCTGGAAAAAATGGAGAGCTGATAAACTAAATGAGTGGTATAAGAATGTTCGCACAATTATTAAAGAATATGACAAAAATATTATGGTTGCCTCAAGTCCAAGCGTTTATCCTTGGAGTTATGATAATTATCTTCAAGATGTGCAAACCTGGCTTAATGAAGGAATTACCGATCATTTTATTCCCCAACTTTATAGATATAGTTATAATGAATATTTATACGAACTCGAAAAATCAATTTTCCAAGTAGGCGATAAAAGGGAAATATTATTTCCTGGGTTTCTATTAAATATAGGGACTGGTGATAATTTATATGTAATGTCGCCAAATTATCTTTTAAACGCACTAAAAGCCAATAGGGATAGGGGAATTAATGGAGAAGTTTACTTTTTCTATGAGGGATTTAGAAAAAATGACAATTTAATAGGCGATACGCTAAAAGCAACATATTATAAAGAACCAGCAAAAATTCCGTTACGAAGTGGAAACATTTGGCGCCCAAAAGCAGAAGTAATAAATGAGAATGATGATAATATAATTGCTGTTGGTGATTGGAAAAACTATCCAATGCCTGGATTTGAAGGACAAATTATTAGAACAAATGAAATCGAAAATTATAATTTTATAAGCTACAGCTTTAAAATATCGAAAGATGCATATTATGATTTATACACTTACATGGTTCCTAATACAAATTTAACTCAAAAAGCGATTTACAATGTTTTTGATAATGCAGATTCAACAGAATATTTTATTGACCAAAGTGATATGATTCAAAAAGGTTGGCAAAAATTAGCTACTGTATATTTATCAGAGGGTTATAAGCAAGTATTAAAAATAGATAATAGTCATTTGGAGATGGATAAATATTTAGCTGCCGATGCCGCAATGCTTATGATTAATAGAAAACTATCACCAAATGTTTTTATAACTGATGTAAAAAATGAATCAGTTAATATTGATTTGCCAACAAATTTTTACTTGGAACAAAACTATCCTAATCCATTTAACCCAAGCACAACAATTAAATATTCAATTCCATCTATAGAAACTCCCTTCTTGGGAGGAGCAGGAGTTGGGTTGGTCATACTCAAAATTTACGATATTCTTGGAAGAGAAATTAAAACACTTGTTAATCAAAATCAAAAAGCCGGCAATTATGAAGTAAAATTTGATGCTGCGAATCTAACAAGTGGAGTATATTTTTACAGATTAATATCCAACAGCTTTGTTGTTACAAAAAAAATGTTATTATTAAAATAGTATCAAATGACCAGAGGAAGTGTTAAAGTGTTAAAAAATAATAAGTTGGTAATAAATTACAAAGCGATACTTTTATTAATAATTTTAGTATTCTCATCCACTCAATTGTTTTCTCAAGAGGGCATTAAAGTTGAAGACGTTTTTTCTGAAAGAACCACTAAAATTAAGCGTAATGAGTTTAAAAACAATCTTATAAATAACAATATTGAACTTACATTATCTCAAGAATTAAATGATTCTTCCGAAGCTAAATGGCAAAATTCATTTTGGGCAATGGAATTGATGGGATATAAAAGTGAAAATACATTTACGGCAATAAAATCAGCATTAAATAAATTTGATAATACTACCATTACATTCCAAAGAGCATTGTTGGAAGTAGTATTTACATTGTACAAAAACGAATTTTATCATGAAATTTCAAAAGTTTTGGAATCAACTCATAATGAGAAAATTTTTGCAATGGCTGCAAATCATTTGATTAGGTTTAAAAATAGCAAATACAATACTGAGGAATTTACTTCATTACTTAAAAATAAATTTCCAAAGTGGAATGATAATTCAATTTTACTTTCATTATATAATCATTTTAATGGTTCTACAGAAGTTAAGTTTAAGCTTGATGAAATTTTCAGCTTAAAATTTATTCCTAATTCAACAATTATTTTTTGTTTGCAAAGAAAAAATAGAAATTATGAAGGAGCCATTGTAATCAGAAATATAAATGAAAAATTTATTAGAGATAACAGCGGAAAAATAATTATTATTCCATCACTTGCTAGAAGTGTAACAAATCTTCCGTATTATATTACTAATGGAAACTCGCCTCAAGGATTTTATTCAGTTCAAAACATTGGCAGAACGAGTAATGTATTTATTGGACCAACTCCAATATTAGAGCTTGGAATGCCATTTGAATTAAGCGTAAATAAGTTTTTCCATGATCAAAGACCAAATACTGAATGGAATTTTGAAACATACGATGAACTAATTCCAAAAGAGTTTAGAGGCAATAAAAATTATTACGAATCATTTTATGCTGGAATGGCTGGAAGAACTGAAATAATTGCACACGGAACTACAATAAATCCAATGTATTATAAATCCGAAACCTATTATCCAAACACACCGTCACTTGGCTGTATTACTCAGTCTGAATTATGGGATGAAAACACGGGAAAACTAAATTTTAGCAATCAAGCAAAACTGATTGAAATATTAAGAACGGTTGATATTTCAAACGCCTATCTATTATTAATTGAGATTGATAGCTTGAACGCAAATATTAAACTTAGTGATATTCAAGATTTTATTTTGAAAGCAGAAAAGTAATTTATCTTTACATGACTTAGCTTATTTGGAATTCCCAAAGATTGCTTTTGTCGATGACCTGAGATTTTCAAAGACAACTAGTAAAAATTATATGTGGTGTGGATTAATTATTTTATATAATTCCTTTCCTAATGGCTTCGGCAACTGCTTCTGCTTGCGAATGAACATGCAATTTTTTGTAGATGTTTTTAATGTGATATCGCACCGTATCTGTGCTAATATTTAAAGTCATTCCAATTGCATAATATGTTTTACCCTTAACAAACTCACACATAATTTCGTGCTCACGTTGTGTAAGCAGAGTTTTATCAGGTGCAATTGTTTTATCAATTTTGAAAAATTTTGTAACTTTTCTGGCAATTTGTGAACTCATGGGTGCACCGCCATCATGTGCTTCTTGAATTGCTTCAAGAATTTTTTGAGGATGTGTTTTTTTTACTAAATATCCACAAGCACCAGCGCATAATGCATTAAAGATTAAATCATTCTCTTCGTGAAT
Organism: Ignavibacteriales bacterium CG18_big_fil_WC_8_21_14_2_50_31_20; assembly: GCA_002786785.1. Taxonomy (GTDB): domain Bacteria; phylum Bacteroidota; class Ignavibacteria; order Ignavibacteriales; family Melioribacteraceae; genus 1-14-2-50-31-20. The sequence goes on from PCUD01000101.1 coordinate 7,435, forward strand.
TGTAAGCATCAAAATATCAAGATCTGGTATTATTACTTTTACTTTTCTTACGCCATCAATTCCGTTCATTCCCGGAAGTTTAATATCCATAAGCAAAACATCTGGTGCTGCCTCTTTAATTTCTTTTAGCATATCTTCACAATTAAAATAACTTCCAACACATTCAAAATCCTCTGTATTATTAAGTAATAATGATAATGAGTGATTAATAATTTCGTTATCTTCAACAATTGCTACTTTTATCATACTTTTCCTTTAAATTCAATTACAGTTCCTGAACCGATTGACGAATTAATCCTTAATCTACCATCAATCATTTCAGCTCTGTGCTTCATATTATTTAGTCCATTGCCTAGGAGGCTTTTATTATTAATATCGAACCCATTTCCATTGTCGTATAAAGTTACTTGAAGTACTTTGTTTCTAAGCTGGGAATTGATAGATATTTCTGAACATCCACTATGTTTAATGCTATTATTTATAGCTTCTTTAAATAACAAATATATATTTTTCCTCACCTCGATAGTTAATTTTATTGCCTCGAAAAATTTGAAATCGTTTATTTGAAAATTAATATTAGAGATAGAAAGAATTTCTTCATAAGTATCTTTTAGCTTAAGAAACAGTTCATATAATGAATCTCGTTTAGGATTTATTAACCAAACTATATCACTCATATTATCAATCAGTTGACGGGCAATACTACCTATACTTTTAATTGTAGTCTTATTGGGGTCATTATTTATTGATTGTGTGTGATAAACAAAATCACTTAGCATAGATATTTCTGTTAATCTAGTTCCAATATCATCGTGTAAATCTTCTGCAATTTTTAATCGTAATCGTTCAATTGCAAGTAGGTTTTTTGTCCTATAGTGAAAAATAGAAATAATAATTGAAACTAAAGCACTAATAGCTAGCAAAATGAACCACCAAGTACGCCAAAATGGAGGGTGAATAATAATTTTTATGGATGCTCCATCTTCATTCCAAACGCCATCGTTGTTTGAACCAATAACAGTAAAAACATATTCACCAGGATCAATATTTGTATAGTTAGCAAATCTTTGATTATCAGATTCGACCCAATCTCTATCTACTCCGTACATATTATATTTATACTTGTTTTCATTTGGATATGAATAATGAAGTGCGGCAAAACGGAATGAAAAATAATTATCAGCGTATGATAATTCAATATCAGAAGTATAAGCAATTGATTCTTTTAGTTGAGAATCATCGCCAATTGGGACAGATTTATTATATATTAAAAATTCAGTAATAACTACTGGGGGAATTTTAGAATTGTTAGTAATTAAATTTGGATAGAATGAATTTAAGCCATTTATTCCGCCAAAAAACATTTCTCCATTTGAACTTTTATAAGTTACACCTCCGGTAAATTGACTGCTTTGCAAGCCATCGCCAATTGAGTAATTTTGAAACGAAAGATCAATTGGGTCAAATTTAGATAATCCATTACTTGTACTCAACCAAAGGAAACCGGAATCATCTTCCTCAATACCAACAATGGAATTACTTGGCAATCCGTTTTTTTCACTAAAAACACTAAAGGAATTACTTTTATCATCAAACTTATTTAAACCGCCATTAGTTGCAATCCATAAGGTATCCTTTCTATCAAAATACAAATCGGAAATAAAATTATTACTGATGCTATTTGGCTTTGTTTTATCTGATAAAAACCTCTCAAATATTCCCGATGTTTTATCAAATTTATTCAAACCTAAGCCAGTTGCAATCCATATATTTCCTGCAGAATCTTCCTTAATTGCGAAAATGTAATTATTACTAATACTGCTTTTTGCTGTATTATTTAGAAAAGTTTGAAATGTTTCGGCTTTTCTGTTGATAATATTTAAGCCGCCTAAAGTTCCAATCCAAAGGTTGTGTTTTGAATCTTCAAAAATATCGGTAACGTTATTATTGCTAATGCTATTAGGATTTCCCAATTCGTTATTAAATGATTTTTGCTTATTTGATAATATATTAATTTTATTTAATCCATTATTTGTACCAACCCAAAGAATTCCTTTTTCTGATGGAGCTTCATAAATACTGCGAATATAATTATCGCTAATTCTATGATTTTTATCGGTAATATTAAAATGAGTGAAAATATTATTTATCGCATCATATTTATTAAGCCCGTGCCTAGTTCCAATCCATAAATATCCAAAACTGTCTTTAAATATTGCTGTTATTTCATTACTGCTTAGGCTATTTTTATTGCCTGGAATGTTTCGAGTTAAATTAAATTTAAAACGCGTTTCATCGTATTTATTAAGCCCAATATCAGTGCCTATCCAAAGTACACCCGATCTGTCTTTAAATATTGACCAAACATTATTATGACTAAGGCTGTAATCATTATAAATATCATTTTTGAAATTAATAAATTTTCCTTCTTTATCATTTACATCTAACTTATAAAGTCCTTCACCAAGTGAGCCAATCCACAAATCGTTATTCTCATCATTAAATAACGACCAAAATTTATTTCGCCCAAGTCCGTCATTAATATAGAATGGCTTAAACGTATTAGAATCCAAATTCATTTTGTTTAAGCCATCGTCAGTACCAATCCAAAGATTTTTCATTTTATCTTCGGTAATACTCCATATGTAATTGTGGCTTATCGAATTTGGTGATTCCTGGGTGGAAGTAAACCTTACAAAAATTGCCGTTTCATTTTTATAGGTTAATTTATTTAACCCACTATATGTTCCAATCCAAATTGCACCTCTGCTATCCTGAAAAATAGACCAAACATAATTGTTGCTTAAACTATTGATGTTATTGGGGTCATTCAAAAATCTCTTGAAAGTTTTAGTGGTTCTATCAAATAAATTTAAACCATTATTAGTTCCAACCCACAGGTTGCCTTCTTTATCCTCCAGTATTGAACGTACATTATTATTACTTAAACTCTTCTCGTTATTTTCATCGTTTATGTAATGTGTAAAAGTCTCAGATCTGGAATCATATTTGTTCAACCCCCCGCCAAGAGTACCAATCCAGATATTTTCTCTACTATCCTCATAAATTGAAAAAACAGTACTATTCGCAATTGAAGAGGAATCACTCGGTTCATTTTTAAATACGGTAAAGTTGTAGCCATCAAACTTATTAAGTCCGTTCTGAGTTCCAAACCACATAAATCCTTTACTATCCTGCAAAATTGTAAAAACTGAACTGTGCGATAAACCTTTATCAATTGAAATACGCTCAAATTTTGTTTCATTCGCTAGAATGGTCTGGCAATAAAAAAAGAATAGGATTAATAGGAAATATATGAAGCTTAAATGTTTATTAAACAATATTGTTTTCTTTGCCATAGAAATAAGTTCGTTAAAACTACCTTATGATGTAGTTGAATTTATAATTGCGTTTAATGAATTTATGCTACACTTTTTTATATTCTTATAGAATTCTAAAATACTTCTATTCTAAATAAAAAGCATGCATTAATAGATTAAATGAATTTGGAATAACTTACAAAATTAAAAGTTATAATTAACACAACTGAAATATGAAACCAAATAACAGTAATAAAAGAGCTATTGCCTTAGATGCACTTCGCGGTGTTGCTATAATTGGCATGGTGTTATCAGGTAGTATTCCCTATGGTGGCATGCTACCAGGATGGATGTACCACGCACAAGTTCCACCGCCAAACCATGTTTTTAATCCTAATCTTATCGGAATAACATGGGTTGATTTAGTATTCCCATTTTTTCTGTTTGCTATGGGTGCTGCGTTTCCATTTGCTCTTTCTAAAAAAAGTGAACTGGGAATTCCAAATTGGAAAATATGTTTGCAAGTAATTAAACGTGGACTTATTATTGCAGCCTTTGCAATTTATATTCAGCACATAAAACCTTGGGCAATTGAGCCTTCACCAACAACAGTTGTGTGGTTAATTTCAATTGCAGGTTTTCTTCTTCTCTTTCCAATGCTTATTAAGTTGCCTGATACAATTTCAAAATCAAAAAGAATTGTTGTTAAATTATTTGGCTTTTTGGGGGCAATCCTAATATTGTTCTTGTTTGGCTATTTTAATGAGCAAGGATTTTCATTAGGCAGAAGTGACATAATTATTCTTGTTCTTGCAAATGTAGCTGTTGCCGGTTCAATTATTTGGCTATTTACAAAAGAAAATATAATAGTCCGCTTAGGAATATTGGGCTTACTAATTGCATTACGATTAACACAATCTGTTGATGGTAGCTGGAATTCCCTAATTTGGAATATTTCTCCTTTTCCTTGGCTATATAAATTATACTATTTACAATACTTATTTATTGTAATTCCTGGAACCATAATTGGTGATATGATTTTAAAGTGGATGAAATCAATAACACCAAATGACTTAGAAATTACTTCTGGTAGAAAAAACAAAATTTATATGCAAGCCACTATTATGTTTATAAGCATTTTGGGAAATCTTATTGGGCTTTATTCCAGAGCAATACCAGAAACAATTGTATTCAACATTCTTATAATAATTATTGGATTCTATTTATTTAGCAGAACAAATAATAAAACTGACGAATTTTTAAAATCACTTTTTAGTTGGGGAACTTACTGGCTAGTTTTAGGACTTTTCTTTGAAGCATACGAAGGTGGTATTAAAAAGGATCATCCAACGTTGAGTTATTATTTTGTAACAACTGGATTAGCCATTTATTGCTATATCGGATTCACAATTATCTTGGACTATCTTGGGCACAAAAAATATTTTCAGTCAGTTATTGAAAATGGACAGAACCCTATGATAGCCTACATTGTTGGACATACTTTAATAACTCCAATTCTTGCTTTAACAACACTTAGTACTTTGCTTAATTATTTACTAATAAATCCTTGGTTAGGATTTTTGAAAGGAGTTCTTTTTACTTCCTTGGTTGTGGCAGTTACATCTTTTTGCACAAAACAAAAATGGTTTTGGAGAACTTAAGAAAAGTGGAGATTATTAAATATGGTTCTAATTGATTATCTAATTGTATTCTTCTATCTGACTGGAATGATAATAATTGGTTTATATTTTCAAAAAAAAGCTTCAAGTGGAATTGATTCTTATTTTTTGGGAAATAGAAAAATGCCATGGTGGGTATTGGGTGCTTCGGGTATGGCTTCAAATCTTGATGTAAGTGGAACAATGATAAATGTTGCACTGCTTTATGCTTTTGGTGCTGTTGGATTTTTTATTGAAATAAGAGGAGGTATAGTTCTAATAATGGCCTTCTTTATGATTTATATGGGCAAATGGAATCGCCGCTCTAAAGTTATGACTCTTGCCGAATGGATGCGAATAAGATTTGGCGAAGGACGAGAAGGAAAAATTGCACGGCTTATTACAGCTATTGCAATAATAACAAGCACAATTGCTATTATAACATATTTTTCAATTGGTGCAGGTAAATTTATAGGAGAATTTTTAGATTTCCCAGAATTATTTGGGTTGCCGTCAGAATTTTGGGCTGCATCATTAATGATTGTACTTGCAATGACATACACAGTATCAAGCGGACTTTATGGCGTTGTTTGGACTGATGTATTTCAAGGTTTTTTAATCTTAACTACAATTTTAGTTATCTGCTATATTGCATTTACACAATTTGTGTTGCCAGATTCTTTTACAATTTCTGTTCCTTCTAAAATTGCCGGATTTATTCCAATTGAAACGACAAGAAGCCAATGGACTAATATAATTCCTTCATGGAAACTTGATATGCCTGAAAATTCAGCCTATTCAATTTATAATTTGTTTGGTGTTGCAATAATATTTTATGTAATTAAAACTATTATTGAAGGTGCTGGCGGGACTGGTGGATATATGGCTCAACGTTTTTTTGCTTCAAGAAGTGATAGAGACGCAGGCTTATTATCGTTATTCTGGATTTTTCTTTTATCATTTCGTTGGCCCTTTATTATTGCTATTGCGATTATGGGAATTTCCTATGGCGCAACATCTGGACAGGTGATTCAAGATCCTGAAAAAGTGTTACCAATTGTTATACTTCAACTTGTGCCCCTTGGAGTTAGAGGATTGTTGGTTGCTGGTCTTATGGCAGCAGCAATGTCAACATTTGATTCACTTGTTAATTCTGGCTCATCCTATTGGGTTAAGGATATTTACCAAGCATTTATTAATCCAACTGCATCCGAGAAACAATTAGTTAAACATAGTAGATGGGCTTCTGTTCTTATGGTACTTGCTGGACTGTTTATGACTTTAAACATTACAAGTATCAACGAAATATGGGGATGGTTTAATATGGGTATCGGAGCCGGCTTAATTATGCCGTTGCTCATCCGCTGGTATTGGTGGAGGTTAAATGGTTATGGATTTGCTGCGGGTATTGCTGGTGGAATGAGTGCTGCATTTATTCAAAAAATATTTTTTGCAGGTGTGCCGGAATACTATTCCTTCCTTTTTGTTACTAGTGTATCGCTTGCCGCTATTTTAGTTGTAACTCTATTGACTAAACCAACAAATGAAAAAGTATTATTGAATTTCTATAAAGTTACAAGACCTTTTGGTTTTTGGAATAAAATAAAAATGCAATTGAATTTTGAAAATATTGACAAGATAAATAAAGAAAATAGGCGAGATATTATTGCAACATCAATTGCAATTATTTGGCAACTGGTTTTATTTATTGGAATGATGACAGTTATACTTAAACGATGGGACTTATTCTTAATTCTATCTATAATATTTATTGTGTTGTCAATTGGTTTATACTATTTCTGGTACCGACATTTATCCAATGAAGTAAGGTTTGACAAGTGAAAACTACCTTATCGTGTAGTTGATAAAAGTCCCGTTATGGGTTAATTTTAATTTGATTGATGACTTTTTTGTGAACTATGTTTTCGCTGAATTAGCATTTCCTGTTCTATCAAAAATTCTAATTTGTTTTGTGTTAATAACTTATAAATAAAAGTTTGGGAGGTAAATTAATTTTAATGTTTAATTGTAGAAACAACAATTCTTTAATAATTAACAATATTTAGGAGGTACTAAAATGGTAAAAAGAATATTATTTCTTTTTCTAGTATTTACAATTAGTTCAACTTTTGGACAAGCAACAAAATTGTGGGAAAAATCGGCTGCTAATAACAATCTTCCAGCGTGGTTCGATAATGCAAATTTAACTCGTGGATTTGATTATGGTCAAATTGACGGAAACGATAGATTATTTGTTGTAAGTAGAAGTGGCGGAAATTTTATATACGTTCTTGATGCTGCAACTGGCGATTCGCTTGGTGTTTTAGATGCAACAGGAATTAGTGGCGGAACATATCATATCAGTGATGTTGCTGTTTCCGATGACGGATATATTTTCCTTTGTAATTTGTCAATTAATGGCAATCTAAAAGTTTATAAGTGGGAAAACGTTGACTCTGCTTCAGTTGTAGTAATTGACGAAGCATTAACGGGGCGTTTTGGAGATAAATTTTCAGCTTCTGGTTCTGTTGTTGATAATAGCTTAGTTCTATGGTTTGCTTCTGCAAATTCAAATAACCTTGTCAAATTTTCAACACTAGATAATGCCGTTTCATTTACTTCAGAAACAATTGATATTGGTTTAACAGGGGGTAGTGCTTCAGTAGGATCACTTTCTGACGGTTCATTTTATTACAATGCAACTGGACAAAATCCTAAAAAATTTAGTGTTAACGGAGCTCAAATAGGTTCTGTCTCTGGTGGAGTTGTATCAACTGGAACTAATGCCATAAGCTACATTACAAACAATTATGGAAATGAATATTTTGTTACTTTTCAATATGGTGCTGGAAATGAAAACGCAAAAATTGTAAAAGCTATTGGTGGAGATATTACGGATGCATCAACATTTGCAGTTACAAGTTCTATGCAAGTTAACGCTAATGCAAATGGTGCAGGCGACGTAACGGTTAAAGATAATGGTGATGGTACATTTGATGTCTTTGTATTAAGCACAAATAATGGATTACAAGCTTATAGTTTCCAACCAGATCCAATGGATA
>PCUD01000101.1:15502-15714 GCA_002786785.1 Ignavibacteriales bacterium CG18_big_fil_WC_8_21_14_2_50_31_20
CGGAGCAGAACATCATGTGTTCGTGCACAATGCAGCCAATGGAGAAATATTAGATACATTAGCAGCACCATCAATACGTACAGGATATTTCCCAATAAACTGTGCAGAAGGAACAGACGATGGAGAATTATTAATTTGTAATATGACCTTAAATGCAAACGAAGCCGCTCCATTTATGGTATATAAATGGAATGCAACAACAACCGAATGGG
>PCUD01000101.1:15751-16255 GCA_002786785.1 Ignavibacteriales bacterium CG18_big_fil_WC_8_21_14_2_50_31_20
TTCAATAGCTATTTATGCAGGTGCAGGCAATACATCGAAAATAGTAAAATTCACTACAGCAGATAATGGTGCAACATTTACAGCCGAAGAAATTACATTATCTGATATGGTTTTGGGTTCAGCATCCAATGTAGCGCAAGCAAATGATGGAACTATTTATGTAAAAAGTTATGGAAAACCATTAGTTCATTTCAGCATTGATGGAAGTGTAATTGATACAGTATCTACCTCAGTCGTCGCAACTGGTGCTTCAAAAGTAGCATATACAAATTCAATTAATGGTGAACTTTTACTAGCATATTTACCAGATGTACCTGGTTCGGGAAATTTGGAGAAAATAGCAGTAGTTGACCTATCAACAGAATCTCCAAGCTTAATAGGATATACACCATCACTAGGAATGGTAGCAAATGCAAACGGAACAGGTTCTGTAGATTATTATATTGCTCCAGATGGTATGCTTATATTTTTTGTAATGGGTTCAAATAATGGTCTAGGCTCATT
>PCUD01000156.1 GCA_002786785.1 Ignavibacteriales bacterium CG18_big_fil_WC_8_21_14_2_50_31_20
AACCGTGGATATAATAAGTATTTGCAAATTGATGGTGAACTAAAAATAAAAATAGATTATGAGAAGTTTGAAAAAGATAAAAATTGGGATGGGCTAAAAGGTTATTTAACAAATACTGCTCTTAATGGCCAGGAAGTAATTGAAAATTACAACAATCTTTGGAAGATAGAAAAGGCATTTAGAATCTCCAAAACAGACTTAAAAATTAGACCAATTTTTCATAGGTTACGCAAAAGAATTGAGGCTCATATTTGTATTTCTTTTGCTTCGTATTTGGTATATAAAGAATTAGAACGAACACTAAATCACTACAAACTTGATATTTCAATTACAAAAGCAATAGAGCATATTAATAAAATGTATGTTGTCGTTTTTCAAAACGATGATAATATTACCAAATATATAAAATTAAAAAATAATGATATTCAAAATGATATTATGAAAGCTGTGTCTTCTGAATTTTAATTTGGGTGTCTTTCGCACAAAACAGGAGGTATAATCCGGTGTTGAGCTAAGCCGCAGCTACTACTTGTGAATTGCTTTTATGTTTTTAGGATAGGGATTTTATATTTTGCTCCAACTAATTATTTGGTTATTAGTTCAACCCCAAATATGCATTAGAAAAGCATTAATGCATATTCGACTAACTCGCTCTAAGCGTTTGTACTATTGTTCACTTAACCTTTTGGGTACAAACGCTAAGACCGAGTAAGTCGGGGCAAGTTCGCTTCTATATTGATTGTTCTTTTTCTAAAATTGTTTATTTTAATCCTATTGCATTATCCAGGTTAAATGAAAAATACTTGTAATACTCAAAAGAGAAGCATTTTATAAATATAAAAACGTTCTTAGGTTTAAAAGGAAGTAATTATTAAATGATAATTGTTCGCCCAAGCAAAAAGTGGAGCTTTGAGTAAATGCTAAAAGCATGAAAAAGTGAAAAGTTGAACTTCAATCAAATGCTAAAGACATGAAAAACCCAAAGGTGAAGATTATTATAAAAAAGATTGCTTTATTTGTCAAAAAGCGAATTTAATTAAAAAATATCCCCAGCTGTGGTTATCTGCTTTTGGAAATTCTGCTGTGTTAAAGTGTTGAGTATATTCTAATTTAAGCGACTTGTAGATTGCCGTAAATCCCAAACTTGCATTTCCCACAAATCTGTTTATTTCGCTTAAAGTATAAATATTTTCAAAAAATAAACCGCCTTGCAATGTTGCGTTATAACCAATTATGCCAACATTTGAGGATAAACTAACAAATAACTGCCATTTTTGAGTTGATAAAAAATCAAAATTCTTCGTAAATGAGTCAAAAACGCCTATTCTTGATTTGAATCCAACATTTGCCTTTGTAAAAGGAACTCCAATTTTTGCCGACGTAATTCCAGAAAGTTCGAGCCAATTATTGTTGTAAAAATTCTTTTCGATTGACGCGGAATAATTAATCATCAGGCTATTTCTAATTTGATTTTCCCAACCAATTACTTGAGCTGAAGTTGAAACATTTCTGTGAATTCCATTTTGAGTTTCTTCACCAAAAGCCAGCGGTCCGAGAATTCCAAACTGCAATTGTGAATTGTAAACTATTCCATCATTTGGATTAAAGCTACTTTTTGTAAATCCAACCAAAAGATAAGCCGCAAAAGGTCTATCGCCATTTAGCTGATTTTGCACAGTAAATTTATCTTTTGGAGTAAAAATATCTTGCGTTAAAGAAATTCCAAAAAGCTCAAAATCGCCTTTTTTAGTTGGCAAAAGAATGGAATTTATTGGATTATTACTAAAATTAGCTGTAAATATTTCAAAAGCGAAACCATTTGTAAAATAGCGATCTGTTTTATATTGAAAATCATTTGACCATTTGAACTCAAAAATTGAAATTGAATCCACTTTTTGGCTTTGAGAAAATATATTTCCGACCAAAATGAACAATAAATAAATAGTCTTTTTACTCAAATGGAATATCATTTAGTCACAATTCCTAAAATGCAGATCTTTTGCTCCTTCGAGATTTTTGCCATTGTCATCCCTTCGGTGACAATGTTGTCAACAAAAGCTTTTGTCATTCCGTGATGTTCTTACACGGAATCTTTTTAATCGAAAAGATTCCCGATAATCTCGACAAGGCGGGATGGGAATGCCACTTTTCAAAAATATAATCATAAGTTGACAGCATTGCTTTAGGGGAAACCTCTAAGAATATTTGTAAAATTGAAAAATATTATTAGTTATCAAACTATTGCAGTTTCAATTTCGCCAATGTTTTCAATTCCACCCGAAAGTTTATCACCTTTTACAACGCGACTAACGCCGGCTGGAGTTCCAGTAAAAATTAAATCTCCCGCTTCGAGAGTCATTCTTGACGAAATATTTTTAATAATTTCGGTTGCATTGAAAAGCATAAGTCCAATTGTTGCTTCTTGTCTAAATTCGCCATTTACAGAAAGATAAATTCGTTCATTTCCAGTCAAACTATATTCATCAACCGAAACAAAATTTGAAATTACGCCCGAAGTATCAAAAATTTTGGCAAAAGTCCAAGGTTCACCTTTGTCTTTAGCTTTAAATTGCAAATCACGCAACGTCATATCAAGTCCAACTGCATAACCAGCAATAGCACTTTGCGATTCTTCCAAAGTTGCGTTTTTTACAGTCTTTCCAACAAGCAAAACCAGTTCAATTTCGTGGTGCAAATTTTCGGAATAATCGGGATGAACAACATTTTCACCACTATTTATCATACAAGTGGCTGTTTTCATAAAAACGAGTGGAAATTTATCTGGAATTTCGTTTCCCATTTCTTTTGCGTGATCTGCATAATTTCTTCCAACACAAACCACTTTGCCAATCGTGATTTCTTTGTTACTATTTTTAATTGTTATACTTTTCATAAATTCCTCATAGTTAAAACATTAAGTTCCAAAATATTATGTAAAAATATTTTGGAAAAATTATTTATTGTTAATTTCGTCAAAGCCAGGTCTAATAAAATTTCTTGCATTTGGAAATTCGGCTTCAATTGCATGTTGAAGATTTACTAATTGTTGAATAATGCTATAAACCGAGTCATTAAAAGCATTTAATTTCATATAAACATAACCCCACGCGCTAATTGATCGTTCAACTGCAATTAAAGCAATTTTTGCTGAACCGTCCGAATCTTTTGGAAATTCATCTTCAAACAAATCCTCATCCTTGCCTTGCAAAGCCCGCATTACTTTTGGATATATAAAGAAATAATACCATTGAATTACCTCAATTGCATCGCTTAATTTTATTAAAGCATCATCCGATAAAATAAACTCGTCTATTTCATCTCCAATTTTTTCTTTTGTATTTTTAAACCAATTAGTAACTAAATTTATATATTCTTTTGAAAGAATTGCAGCTTCGTTACTTTCGGCTATTAAATGCTTTAGTCTAAAATCATCGCCAGAATCTTCATCATCATCTTCAATATTAAAATCATAATTGTCACCAAAGGAAGAGTCATCATCAACTTTTTCAATAAATTCGTTACTTTTTGATTCGTTTCTTTCAATTACGTTATATGTATCTTCGAGATTATCATCAAATAACTCCCAAAATAGTTTATTTATTTCATCTTGGTTATCAATACTATTTTCCAATCTCTCACCAAATTTATAATTTAGGCAGCGCGAAGTAAAGGCACATTTTTCGCACCATCTATCGCAATAATTATAGATGCTTGGAATGTTATTTTCTTTAATTCCCATAACTAAACTTAAATTAATCAAAAACTAAATTTCTGGATAATTGTTTACTATCCCAAGGTGCTTTTTTGCCACCAAGATATTTGTTAAACCATTCCAAATGTGAATTATAATACAGTGGCATTGATTTTAAGCTGCTAGGCCAGTGTCCATCATTTTTGAAAATAATTAGACGCGAATCAATTCCTTTATTTTGCAGCACAGTAAAATATCGTAACGATTGTGTGTAAGGAATTCGATAATCCTTTTCGCCAGTAATTATAAGAGTTGGAGTTTTGAAATTATCTTCATATTTACTTGGCGACATTTTTTCGTAATCGCTTCGTTTTAAGTCCCAATTGGCAAACCAAAGTTCTTCAGTTTCATCTTTGAATTCCTTTAAATCATAAATTCCCATCATGGAAGCAAGGCATTTGAATCTATCAGTTTTAGCTTGCAACAAATTCATAAAATAACCGCCATAACTCCAGCCCATTGCACCCATTTTATTTGCATCCACGTAATCAAGTTTTTCAAGATAATCAGTAACTTTCATAACATCTTCGTAAACTTTTCCGTCCCAATCGTCAGAAATTGCATTTGTATATTCTTGTCCATAACCAATTGATCCGTGCGGATTAAGGAATGCCACAACATATCCATAACCTGGATAAACTTGCCAATCGCCACGGAATGAATCCATCCATTGATATTGCGGTCCACCATGAACATTAATTATAAGTGGATATTTCTTTTGTGTGTCAAAATTAAATGGTTTTACAATAAAAACATGAACTGGTTTTCCATCCGCACCTTTTACCCAAACTTGCTCTGCCGGATTCATTTCAATATTATTAGTAATCTCCTTGTTAAATTTTGTTAGCTCAAGTTCTCTTTTGGAACTTAAATTAAAATACTCCATTTCAACAGGTTTATGAACAGACGAGTTGGTGTAGATTACAAAATCTTTTTTGGGGGAAATTGAAAATGAATAAATAACTTTTTTATCAATTATTTTTTCAATGTTTTGAGTTTCGATATTAATGCTAAATAGTGGAAGGTAACCTTTTTCATGTCCAGTAAAATAAATTGATTTTGAATCAGAATTCCATTCAAAACTATTTACCCAGTTATCAAAAGAATCGGTTAAAATTTTATTGCTTTTATTTTTAACATCATAAATTGCCAATCTAATTCTATCTGATTCAAAAGTTGGAACAAGTTGAGTTAAATATGCAATATATTTTCCATCGGGAGAGTATTTGGGACTGAAATCAGCAGCTTCGTTTTCTTTTGTTATATTAATAAGATTTTCGCCATTTATATCAACAATAAAAACATCGTTATTGGTAGAAGCAGCAGGATTTTTTACACGTTTAGAATCAAATGTTACAAAACTTCCATCTGGTGAAAAATTATAATTATCACTTCCACCCGCTGAAAAAGCTGGCGAATTAAAATATCCTGGAGTTAAATCTTTATATTGCTCTGTTTCAAAATTATAACTCAAAATATGAGTGTACTGTCCATCGCAATATTCTGTCCAATGGCGGACAAAAAGTGAGTCGGCAATATGAGCTTGAACAGCGCCTTTTGCCATTGCATTTTCGGTTTTGCTATTGCAATCTACATCTATTCCGCATTCTGGAAAAATATTAGCTTGGAAAATAACAGAATTTCCATCATTTGATAATTTTGCCGAATTTATTCCAAATTCGTAATCAGTAATTTGTTTAGCTTCACCTCCAGAAATTGGTAAGCAAAATAATTGTGATGAGCCATTGCGTGTTGATGTAAAAATAATTCCACTATCGTCAGTTTTCCAAATTGGATTAAAATCAGCAGCATCATTATTGGTCAATTGCTTTTGGTTTGTGCCATCAACATTCATCAAATAAATTTCAGTATTTGATTTTGCATTTTTCAAGTCCGATTCGGTAACGGTAAAAACAACTTTACTACCATCGTTTGAAATCACTTGAGAACCAACAGATTTAATTTTATATAAATCCTCGATAGTAAATGCTCGTTTTTGAGCAGAAATAGAAGATATCAATAAAAGTAAAGTAAACAACATGCTCGCTTTTTTGAACATTATAAAGTCTCCAAAATTATTAAAACAATGTTCTAATATCGGTTTTTTTAATATGAATTTAAATGCTTTTACATAATTTTATCTTGAAAAGTATTTTAGAGTAAAATAAAATTTTGGAAACTTTACTTGACAAAATAGTTTCCATTTCATATTTTGGAAACTATTAAATAACAAATAGTTTCCAAATGAACGCTGACGAAAAAAAAATATTAGAATACGCAATTACTCAATTTTTGGATAAAGGCTCATATAAAACAACAATGGATGAATTAGCTAAAGGACTTAAAATTAGTAAAAAAACCATTTATAAATATTTTCCCTCCAAGATTATATTAATGGAACGAGTTTTGTCATTTTTACAAGAAAAGACTAAAAGAGAATTGTACCAAATTGTGGATAGTGAAAAGTGCTTTTTAGAAAAATTTGTTGGAGTTGCCTCGTATTTTGCTGAATTCTCGATAAAAATGAGCAAAAATAAATTCATAGATTTCTTAAAAACAGAATTAAAACTTTGGGATGCTGTTGATAATTTTAGAACACACGTTATTGAACACGTTTGGGAAGTTATTATCCGACAAGGCAAGGAAGAAAATTTTATAATTGATAAAAATGAGAAAATAATTTTGACAATGATTTTATCGAGCTTAAAGGGAATTATAAATCCAACGTTTTTAACCGAAAATAACATTACCATAAAAACTGCATTTGATGAAACTTTTTATATCCTTATTAATGGAATACTTACAGAAAAAGGTAAACTAGCATTTGAAAAACTTGATTGGAAACTAAAATGAAAAATTTATTAAAATTTACTCTGATATTTATAACTATCGTTCTTATTTCTTGCAATGACGACAAAATTGAGAAATTAGAATATTCTGGCAACATAGAGTGCAATAACTTGATTATAAGTTCGCAATCGATGGGAAAAATTGAAGCTCTGTTTTCTGATGAAGGTGATATTGTGAAAATTGGAGATACATTAGCCATAATTGAACATGAAAAATTGGACTTACAAATAGTACAAGCAGAAGCTGGAAAAAATGCAATTTTGGCTCAAATTAAAATGCTAAAAGTTGGGGCAAGAAAAGAAGATAAAAATTTAGCAGATGAATCACTAAAACAAGCCGAAGCAAATTATGAAGTAGCCAAAGCAAATAGAAATAGAATGAACTCCTTATTTGAGTCAAAATCGATAACTAAAAAACAATTGGACGATGCAAATTTGGCTTATGATATTGCAAATTCGATGTATAATTCCGCAAAACAGAATGTTATTAAAAGTAAGTCATCTCGTCCAGAACAGATTGAGCAACTAAACGCAAACTTAGAACAAGCAAACGCATCCATTTCGCTTTTAAAAAAATCACGAAACGATTGTTATGTTACTTCAAATATTTCAGGACAAATTGTTAATAGATTTATTGAAAAGGGCGAAATTGTTACATACATGACATCATTGTTTAATATTATTGACTTAACCAAAGCCGAATTAACAATCTATGTACCCGAAACAGAATTGGCATTTATTCAACTTGGACAATCTGTAAACATAAATATTGATGCTTTTGATGACAAATCCTTTCCTGGAACTATTTCGTTTATTTCACCAGAAGCTGAGTTTACTCCGAAAAGTATTCAAACAAAGGATGAAAGGACAAAGCTTGTCTTTGCGACAAAAATAAAAATTGACAATCCCGATAAAATTCTAAAATCTGGAATGCCTGCTGATGCAGTTATTAATTTAGCAGATTAAAAAATGATAAAAATTGATAATCTTTATAAAAATTATAATGAAGTAGAAGCTTTAAAAGGCATTTCTCTCCAAATCAGTTCGGGCGAAATGTTTGGGATTATTGGTCCCGATGGAGCTGGAAAAACAACAACTATTCGCATTTTGTGCGGATTATTGAATGCAACGTCTGGAAATTCATTTTTAATGGAAAAAAATACCGTATCTGAAAGGTCAACTATTCAAAAAAGTATTGGTTACTTGTCGCAGAATTTTAGCCTTTATGGCGATTTGACAGTTGACGAGAATATCGAGTTTTTTGCTAATATTCATAATATTAAAGATTATCATAACCGACGTGATGAATTGCTTGAATTCACAAAACTAATTCCTTTTCGTAACAGATTAGCAAATAATCTTTCTGGTGGAATGAAACAAAAACTAGCATTGGCTTGCAGTTTAATCCACAAGCCTAAAATTCTTTTTTTGGATGAGCCAACAACTGGAGTCGATCCAGTTTCACGAAGGGATTTTTGGAAAATATTAGCAAATTTGAAAAATGATGGAATAACTATCGTTCTTACAACTCCATATTTAGACGAGGCCGAAAGATGCACACGAATTGCATTTATGAATGAGGGAAAAATTATGGATATAGGAACACCAAGTGAATTAAAATTGAAGATGAAAGGTCAAATTTTAGAAATTCTGTGTAATGATATACCCAAAGCTGGCAAAATTCTAAAAGAACTGTTTGATGTTCAGCTATTTGGTGATAGAATTAATTTGGTGATTAATGATTTTAATAATGATTATCCGCAAATTGAAGCGTTATTAGAACACAATTCTATTAAAATAATAGATAAACGAATAGTTACTCCATCTCTTGAAAATTTGTTTATATATTTAATGAAAAAGTTAAAGCCGTGATTTTCACAGTTTAAAATGAAAACGAAAGAGATTTCTATGAAAAAGATAATTTTTATAATTTTATTGTGCTTAACAACAGTAAATGCACAAACTAATATTTTAAGTCTCGAAAAAAGTATTGATATTGGACTAAAAAACAGCAAGGAAATCAATATTTCAATTTCAGATACCCTAATTTCTGACGCATTATTAACAAATGCTTGGTCAAATCTTTTGCCTCAAGTTTCTTTGGGATTTACATATAATCATATTTCAGAAATGCCTATTCAGCTTCAAATACCATTTTTGCCAGCTTCATCTGGAGAAGTATTAAATGCAATGTATTCAAACGCGACTATTGAACAGCCGTTATTTACTGGTTTCAAATTGTTAGCAATAAAAAATGTTGCTTTTTATACTAAAAAGGCAACGGTTTCGGAAAACAGCAAAGTAAAAAATAGCAAAGCACTTGAAATAAATACAGCATTTTGGAATTACTTTAAAGCAATTAAATTGGTTGAAATTTTAGAAGAAAACTTAAAAGTTGCTAGTTTACAAGTCGAAAATGTTTCAAATTTTAACAAAAATGAAATGTCTTCCGAAAACGATTTACTCAAAATAAAGGTAAAAGAAGCTGAATTAAAATCAAAAATTATTGAAGCTCAAAACCAAATGAAATTGGCTCAATCAAATTTTAATCGTGTTATTGGATTAAATATTAATCACGATACTCAAATTATTCCACCAGATTTGGATGAAAAAATAATTGAGTTTGATTTTGATTTACTTTTAAGTGAAACGTTAAAATCAAATTACGATTTAAGTGCAAATAAGTATCGCATAAAAGGTGCCGACGAAAAAATCACCATCGCAAAATCAACTTGGTTTCCACAAATTAACGCTTTTGGTTCATATTATTACTTGCAGCTTAGTGGTTCCAGTATACTTAATGATGATTTAAACAACTTTTGGATGGTTGGCATTAATGCAAAGTGGAATATTTGGGATTGGTGGAAAACTTCCTCTAATTCAGATGTTGCAATTCAAGAACTTAACAAAATTAAAATCGCGAATGAGTTGCTAAAAGAAAAAATTCAATTAGAAGTTTATTCCAATCTGCTAAATTTGCAAAGTTTTGCAAAAAAAATTGAATTAAATAAGCTAATTGTTGAAAGTGCCTTCGAAAATTTTAGGATTTCAAAAAACAAATTTGAATCACAAATTGTTACCTCAACCGAACTTACTGAAGCGAGTGCACTTTTAGCTGAAGCCAAAATTAAGCTAATTAATTCGCAAATTGATTATAAGCTCGGTCTCTTGCAATTATACAATTCAATTGGAAGGAAAATTTATTGATGTTTTCGATAGAAGTAAAAAAGTTGCGTAAGGAATTTGGAAATTTTACTGCCGTAAATGGTATTTCCTTTAATGTTAAAAAGGGTGAAATATTTGGTTTTCTTGGAGCAAATGGTGCTGGGAAAACAACCGCCATAAAAATGATGTGCGGAATTTTACAGCCAACTTCTGGTGATGCTTTAATTGGTGGATTTAGTATTGCAAATGAACCAAATAAGGTAAAACTCAATATTGGATATATGTCACAACATTTTTCGCTTTATAACGATTTATCGGTTGGTGAAAATATTGATTTTTTTGGTGGTGTTTACGGACTTTCGCGAAGAGAATTGGCAAAAAGAAAAGAGTGGGTTCTTGAAATTGCAAACTTGAAAAATGAGCAGAAAATTCTAACTGGCTCTTTGCCTGGTGGAATTAAGCAACGTTTGGCACTCGGAACAGCTGTTATTCACAAGCCACAAATTGTATTTTTGGATGAACCAACAAGTGGTGTTGATCCAATTTCGCGCCGACTGTTTTGGGAATTAATCCAAAATCTTTCTTCCGAAGGTATTACAGTTTTGGTTACAACGCATTATCTCGAAGAAGCTGAATATTGTAACAACATAATATTAATTGATGCCGGCGATATTATTGCAAGTGGTTCATCGAAAGAAATGAAAGAGAAATATCTGAAAAACGACATTCTGGAAATTGAATGCGAAAACGTTATTGCTGGTTTAGAAATATTAGAAAAGCAAAAATTTGTTGAAGAAACGTCCATTTTTGGGAATAATATTCACATAAGCGTTAATAAATATTTGGAAGATTTTGACCAAATTTATTCCATAATGGAAAACAATAAAGTTAAAAGCATAAATAAAATTGTTCCAACTTTAGAAGATGTTTTTATTCACCTTTTGGAACAGAGAAGAAATGTTAAATAGAATTGCTGCCATATCAAAAAAGGAAATTAAGCAACTCATTCGCGACAGAAGAATGATGTTTGTAATTTTTTTCTTTCCTGTATTTTTGCTGATAATTTTTGGATATGCCGTAAATTTTGATGTTGAAAATATTAAAATTGCCGTGCGGGATAACGATAAGTCGGCATTAAGTCGTGATTTAATTAGCACAATTTCCAGTTCGTCCTATTTTGAAGTTGTTGAATACTACGACAATAATAAACGTGCCAATACCATCTTAAACGAAGGAATTGCAAAAGGCATTATAATTATACCAATCGGATTTGAGAAAGATATTTACTCCGCAAAAAAAGATGTAAAAATTCAAATTTTGCTTGATGGCGTGGATGGAAATACCGCTACAATAATACAGAATTACTCACTAGCAGCCATTTTATCATTCAATAAAAAGTTAAATAAAATAGCAACTTCCAAAATTGGAATTAATTTTGAAACACCAATCGATGTGCAAACGCGATTTTGGTTTAATCCCGAACTGCAAACTACAATCTATCTTATTCCGGGATTAATAGCTTTGATTCTCATTGTAACAGCGGTAATTGCAATTTCGCTTTCATTTGTCCGCGAAAAAGAGCGTGGCACAATTGAACAAATTAATGTTTCTTCCGTAAGAATTTTAGAACTTCTTGTCGGAAAACTCGTTCCATATTTGGTAATTTCTTTTATAAATGCATCTGTTATTCTATTGGCGGGCTATATTCTTTTTGGAATTATCGTAAACGGAAGTTACACATTGTTAATTATTTCAACTTTTCTGTTTCTGTTTGCATCAACTTCAATTGGAATTTTTATTTCTGTAATTGCAAATTCGCAGCAAGTTGCATTTTCAATAGCCACATTTGTTTCGCTTTTGCCGTCTACAATTTTATCGGGATTTATTTTTCCAATTGACTCAATGCCACCAATAATCCAAATTATAACAAACATTACTCCAGCAAAGTATTTTATAGTTGTTCTTCGTGGAATAATTATAAAAGGAGTTGGCTTAAACGCCTTTTGGGAACAGTGGATTTATTTGCTTTTGTTTTCGTCATTTTTCCTAATTCTTTCAATAATAATTTATAACAAGTCACTAAAAAAAGCATAATGAAAACTATTTTACATATAATAATTAAAGAACTATTGCAGCTAAAACGAGATCCCAAAATGTTTGCCATAATTTTAATTGCTCCAGTAATTCAATTAACATTTTTAGGATATGCTGTTAATATGGATGTTGAAAAAGTGGCGACTGTAGTTTTTAATCAGGATAAAACAATTGTAAGTCGGGATTTTTTGAATAACCTTAGTGGAAATAGATATTTTGAGTTTGTTGATTATGTTGACAATTATACCGATTTACAGAATCATGTTGATAATGGAACTGCTTCATTGGCTTTGGTAATTTCAAACAATTTTGAGGAAAGCCTATTAAACAATAAGCCAATTAGCATCCAAGCAATATTTGATGGTTCAGATGGAAATAAAGCTTCAATCACAGCGGGATATTTGCAAAAAATTGTTGGCGAATATTCCATTAAAATTATAAAAAGCAGAATACAAAAAAGTGGAAAAAATATTATTCCAATTGGACAAGTTACGCCAGAAATAAGAGCTTGGTATAATCCAGAGTTATCAACAAGAGTTTATATGATTCCAGGAATTGTTGGATTATTGCTTTCAATTATTACTCTAATTTTAACATCGCTTGCAATTGTTAAAGAGCGTGAGATAGGAACACTTGAACAGATTATTGTAACTCCAATAAAACCAATTCAACTTATTTTAGGAAAACTAATTCCCTTTGCAATATTGGGCTTTGTGGCTGTTATAATTGTTCTTTTAGCAATGACCTTTATTTTTGGAATAACTCCACGAGGCAGTATTTTATTTCTCTTTCTTTCAACATTCCTTTATATTCTTTCAACTTTGGGTTTGGGTCTGTTTGTATCAACTGTTTCCAAAACACAACAACAAGCAATGATGCTTGCAATATTTGTGGTTTTAATGCCAATGATTTTCCTTTCGGGTTTTGCATTTCCAATTGAAAATATGCCAAAAATAATCCAAGCAATTACGTATATAATTCCACTAAGATATTTTATGACAATTATTCGTGGAATAATCTTAAAAGGTGTTGGATTTTATGAAGTTTGGTTTGAGTTATTAATGTTGTTTTTAATTGGGGTAACCGTATTAACATTGAGCTCGTTGCGATTTAAAAAGAGAATGGATTAAATAACTTTAGTTCTGATTCATACCTTCTGATTATTTTATTATTTCCCTCCTAATTGAATTGTATTCAAAATTCATTCCTTATAACCCATTTTATAAAAAACAATAAGATTTAATTCTTAACTACGAAACCTTTCGTAAATAAATTCGTCCTAAAGGCACACGATGAGAAAAACTATGAAAGATAAAAATATTAAACCCACAGATTCTGAATTAGAGATTCTACAAATTTTGTGGAAATCGGGATATTCAACGGTAAAAAATGTAAATGACGAGTTGAACAAACTCCGTTCTGTTGGTTACACAACCACACTTAAAACTATGCAGATTATGTTTGAAAAAGAATTATTAGGACGTGAGCGTTCTGGCCGAAGTCACACTTATGTGCCTCTAATAAAAGAAAACGAGACCAAAAACATGCTTCTGGATAAAGTATTGCAGACAGTTTTTGCCGGTTCAGCAAGTAAATTGGTAATGCAAGCGCTTGGACAAAACAAAGCTTCCAAAAAAGAGATTAGTGAGATTAAAAAATTCCTTAACGACTTGGAGAATGAGGAGATTTAAAATGTTTGATCTATTTTCAGAAACGGCATTTACAACATTAGGCTGGACTTTAGTCCACTCAATATGGCAAGGTTTTGTTATTGCATTACTGCTTACGTTTCTTTTATCCTTAATCGATAAAAGAAACTCGCAAGTACGCTCATTTTTATCATATTCCGCTTTATTGGTTCTAGTTGCACTTTCAATAAGAACATACTCAGACCTTAGTTACAGTAATTTGAATTTTGTACAAACCTCTGCAAAAAGTGAATTGCTAAATATTGATTCACATGAAGTTCAAAGTGATAATTCAAGCTTATTATTGGTGCCATCTGATTTTGAAAGTATTTCTTCTGAATATTTAACAACAATTAAATTGTTTATTTCTGCAAATATGAAGACTATTGTTTTTTTATGGTTTTTAGGAATATTTGCTTTATCCATAAAATTGTTGGGAGGATTACTTTATGCGCAACGCTTAAAAAAACGCGAGGTTTATCCAGTTAGCCAATTTTGGAATGATAAATTAAAGTCGCTTAAAAACAAATTACAGATTGAAAAAAAGATTGACTTAATGCAATCTAAATATATTAAAACACCTTTAACAATCGGGTATTTTAAGCCAATAATTTTGTTGCCGGTTGGTTTGCTTTCCGGAATTCCGCAAGATCAATTAGAAATTGTTTTAGCTCACGAACTTGCTCACATTAAACGAGCAGATTATTTATTGAACATTCTGCAATCAATAATAGAAGTGTTTTTCTTCTTTAATCCAGCAGTTTGGTTAATCTCAAATCAGATAAGGAAGGAAAGAGAATATTTATGTGACGATTTGGCAATTATGAGTTGTGGAAATTCAACAAATCTTGCAAATGCATTAATCACTTTACACGAAAATGGGAACACAAAAATAAATATTGCAATGTCTGCAATAGGAAACAACAATTCTTTAATGGGGAGGATTAAAAGAATGAAACAGGAAAATCAAAAACAAAAACAGCTTGGTATGGCTTTACTAATAATACCCTTTTTACTATTTACTATTCTTTTGGCTTGTTCAACAGCAGAGAATATAAATAAGACTGAACTAAATATTCCATCTGAGTTTGGATCATTTACTCAACCAGATGAATTGGAAAGCTCAGAAAATCTAGAAATGAATATTGCAAAAATGGAAGAAAAGTCTTCCGAAAATGTGATGATAGAAAATGCAACTGAAAGCAAACGCAAAAAATTCAATTTCCATGCAAACGGTGCAAAATGGAAAGCCTATTTTGAAGAAGGTAAATTAGTTGAATTGTACAAAGATGGAACTCGTTTAACAGATGATGAACTTGTAGAATATGAAGATTTTGTTGATAAACGATATGAAGAATATCAGGAAGATATGGCTGATTTTGAAGTTGACATGGATGAATTAAAAGTCAACATGAAGCAGTTAAAGTCTGAATTAAGTGGTTTGAAAAACATTAAAATCGATTTTGATGCAGAGGATTTCAAAGAATCAATGAAGCAAATGAAGTGTGAGCTTAAAAAAGGGTTGGAAGAACTTAAAGACCTGAATATAAATATTGATATTGATTTTGATGTTGATGAATTAAATGAGGAACTAAAGAACATTAAAATTAAGGGCACTACTGGGAAGTTTGTGAAAGAGAAAAAAATAAATTAGATTAAAAGCATGAATGA
>PCUD01000065.1:0-1248 GCA_002786785.1 Ignavibacteriales bacterium CG18_big_fil_WC_8_21_14_2_50_31_20
ATTTACATAAGCAAATTTGGAAAAAATGATTGCAATATTTTTCTCGTTCGGTTTGGCAAGTTTTGAACTACTTCTATAATTTATTGATTGTAAATCTGCAAGTCCTCTTCCATTGGAGCCATCAAGTTGAATCATTTTTTTTGTGATGGAATGTTTTGAAGTACTGATAGTATAAAAGTAAATTCCAGCGGAACCCTTTGCGTCATATTTTATTTTGTAACTTCCCTTTTGCAAAGTAAATTCTTTTTGATCAATTACACGACCAAGAATGTCATGTACACTAATACTTACTTTTTCAGATTCACCAATATTAAAAGTAATATTGGTTGATGGATTAAATGGATTTGGATAATTTTGGCTAACCTCAAATGTGGATGGGAGTTGGCTTTGATTAACAGAAGTTAAAGTATAATTCCAATTTCCATTAGAATCAGTATATATTGTGTCTTTTGCTTCAAAATTTATTTCTGTTACTTCCACAAGTACGTTTTGCAAGTTTTGGTTAGTAATTAAATCTTTTACATTCCCAGTAAATGTTTGAGCATTTAAGGGATTGAACAACATCAAAATTACAGCCAAAATACTAATTGTTTTATTCATTGGATATGCCTTTAAGTTCTTTAAAAAGCCTAATGGAAAAAGACTATTCTTTCGCAGAAATTATCAACTCCGCAAATTCACGATAAACTCCATCGCCTCCTTTTCTTTTGCAGATATAATCTACAACTTTTAGAACTGAATCTACTGCATCGTTTGGGGCAGCAGAAAAGCCAACACCGCCAAGAATTTCGAGGTCGTTTATATCATCACCAAGATAGGCAACATTTTCTAATGTTAATTTCTTTTCTTCGCAAATTTCTTTTAACTTTTCTAATTTATTCCATGAACTTGTAATTACAAAATCCATCTTTAATCTTTTATTTCTCACCTCAATTAAATCTGGACCATCAGTTGAAATTATTCCACATTCAAAACCAGAATCTTTTAATCGCCTAGTTGCAATACCATCTTTTACGTTAAATTTTTTCATTACTAATCCATCTTTAGTGTAATAAAGCCCACCATCTGTAAGAACTCCATCTACATCAGTAATTACTAATTTTATCTTTTTTAGTTTGTTTTCAATATTTTTCATTTTCGAGCTACTTTATTTAGAAATAATTGTATGGTAAAATAGTTTTTCTTTCCAAAACATTTAATATTTTTTTTCAATAAGCTATAGCATTTCTTGTTCAAAGTACTTATTTT
>PCUD01000065.1:1280-15548 GCA_002786785.1 Ignavibacteriales bacterium CG18_big_fil_WC_8_21_14_2_50_31_20
TTAACTCTTCTCAAATCAACCAAATTATAATTAAAAACAAAACACAAAGGTTATAAAAATATAATTTGCAAATTATATTTTTATTATTAACTTATTTACATATTTTAAAATTATTATTTGAAATTTTATGTTTGCAAATTTATACATGTATTTACTCATTAAAACTTAATAGATAAAAACACAATATTAATTCAATAAAAAGGGTATATATGATTTCGAGTTCTTTATTTCCAAATTTCATTTGTAGGGTTGGCGGGCTACCTACAAATATATTTGACAATCTGCGTACTAAAGATACCTACGATAAGCTCAAAATATTATTTGACCTAGAATCCATAATTGCCCAAAAGAGAGAACTCATTTCAGAATTAATGTTTTCTGAAATTCAATTAGTTGCTGACAATAGAGATAGAAATTTTTTATTAAATGTTAAACGTGATTTATATAACTCCAAAACAATTAACCATGAAAAATTAAATAGGGTTTCAAATACAATTTCATTAAATGTATATGAACACATTCTAAACTATCAAAACCTATTAATTGACAAACAAAAAACAGAAGAGGATATAAAAAGAAGTTATTCAATTGAGACAGAAATCATACGTAAAAATTTTAAATCTCACCTCAAGAATTCTGATTTTCAAAAAGGACTTCTAATTTCAAGTAACTCGCTTTACAAAACTCAAGAATTTTATTTCAAATCACCTAATACACAAACAAATGGAAGACTTGAACAAACAGAAAGAGGATTATTGCGTTATTTTTCACGAATGGCTATGAAAGCGACACCTTTTGGGACTTTTTGCAGTATTATTCCTGGAGATATAATTCTTGGTTCAAATAATAATAAACAAAGTAAATTTGTTTTTAATGGAAACCCACAAGTAAAAGAGAGTTTGCTACAAATCAACAAAGGACTTTATGGAAATATAATTGAGCATTGTAAAAATCGAAAAGAAATACGAGAATGGTTTAATTTAGAGCTCAATCCTACAATTAGAAATGATAATAGCTCCCTATTATTTCTCACTGCTCAAGATGGAAAGGAAATTTTTCAAAAACTTCCTAGCAATCCCGTTATTGAGTTACTAACAAAGGAACTACAAAAACTTTCATTAACTACATATGGTAACTTAATTAAACTAATTGCATTTAATGACAACATTGATGCTGAAGAGAATGAAATTGAAGAATATATAGATAAGCTATTAGAAATTGGATTTATTCGTTTTAAAATTGGCATATCAGAGCAAGAGGTAGAATGGGCTGAAAAATTAAAAATTATTCTATTTCCGATTGAAGATACTCACGCAAAAACAATTATAGCCTTGATAGAACTGTTAATAGATAAAACAAATGAATTTAAAAATTCAGATGTTAGAAAAAGGGGGGAAATTCTCTACGATTTAAAAGAAACAATTGAATCAGCTTTTATACGGATGGAAATTAAATCTAATTTAATCACTGACCTACCTTTCTATGAAGATGCAACTTCAAATTGTGACGTAAAAATAGATGCAAATGAAAATTTCGACATAATTGAGCAAAACTTAAGTAAATATATAAACTTTACTAGAAAATTAGCCTATCCTAGATTTGAACAGATAAGCATGCAGCATTTTTTTCAGATATACTATAAGGATAGTCGAAAAGAAGTTCCGTTGCTACAATTTTATGAAGATTTTTATAGGGAACATTATAAAGAACATTTGGACAAACAACAAAAAATAAAGGCAAGTAAATATAATAATGAAATTGATGATGAGTTAAGAAGTTATAATACCTCTAATCCATTTAATCTTGAAAGTATTGGCACATTACAAAAAGCAAGTAGAGACATACAAAATCTAATAGCACAAAAATGGATAGACAATCTAAAGGCAGATGAAATAAAAATAAATTATGAAGAACTTAGTAACATTACTAAAGAATTACCTGAAATCCCAAAATCACATTTTTCCACATCACTATTTTCACAAATAATTTTGCCAAGCACTGCAGAGAGTGAATTAAGATTGATTTTACCTAGCGGTAAATATCTTTTAGGCTATGGTAAATATTTTTCAAGATTTTTATATTTATTTAACAAGGACCAACAAAATAAATTGTACAAAGCAAATAACGAATCAACTGATGTAATCGTAGCAGAGATCTGTGGAGATGCGAACTTTAACGCTAATCTTCATCCACCATTAGTAAAATGGGAAATAAGTTATCCGACAAGTGAGGGTGGATTAGCTGAACACGAAATAAAAAGTACTGATCTTTTTGTTGAGAACACACCAAATAATAATACAACACTAAAATTAAAACATAAACCAAGTGGTAAATATATTATACCGTTAGATCTTGGGTTTTTAAATCCAATGATGAGACCACCCTTATTCCAATTATTATCGAAGTTTTCATCTCCTTCTACTTTTTCACTTCCTATTCCAGAACAACCATTCATTTGGCAACACAAAATTCTTGGTAAAAAAGAAATTGAAGAAACAAAGGATGCTAAAACTAATGGAGAGATAAATCAAGAAAACAATGCAAATGAAAAACAAAAAGCAGATAATGACCCAAAAATAATTTACAGGCCCAGAATCGTTTTTGATGACAATATTGTAGTAGCAAGAAAATGCTGGATTATCTCATCTAAAATATTTCCAGCTTTTCAACAAAACGAAGAGGATTATAACTATTTTATACGTATTAATCGGTGGATTAAACAACACAATATACCTGCTGAAGTTTATATAAAAATTACCGTTCTTCCAATTAAAAGAGAGTCATTAAAAGATGATGACAAAAATAAAACAACCAATGAAAAAAGTTCTGAGGAGACAACTGAAATTAAAGACATTGAAAATAATGATAAAACAACTATTGAGAACAATTATATAGAAAATGAGGAAATTAACAAATTTAAACCAAACGGAATAGAAGCAATAAAAAAAGAGAAGCAAAATAAAATGTCACGGGATTTAAACAAACCCCAATACATTGACTTTAGAAACCCATTACTAGTCAATCTTTTTGGAAAAATAACAGTCAATCTTAGCAACTATACTGCCTATCTTGAAGAGCGTTATCCGCTAAATGAAACATTGCCCGAATTTAACGGAAATAAATTTACAACTGAGCAAATTTTCCAGATGAATTTTCATGGTAATGATATGAATGAGGAAATGTGATAGAAAACATACAAAATATCAATAGGACAAATGGATGGTTGAGTATTCATATTTTCTTTAAGGGCAACATTTATTCAAGCGAGTGCGATAGAATTATTCTAGAAGTCATTAACACTTATGTTGAAAAATATAAAGAAAAAGACATTTTTAAAAAATTCTTTTTTATCAGATATAGTGAATTAGGAACACATGTAAGGTTTAGATTATTCGGTAATTCTGATGTTTTGAAAGATAGAGGTTTGATAACCTTAGAAAAACATATTGAAAATAATTTCCCTTCCTCATTATATATTATACCAAATAGTAATGAAACAAATAAAAATTATATTTTGCAAAAATATTTACCTGAGACTGACAGATATGGTGGAGTGCATGGGATTAAAATTGCTGAAGACTTTTTCTATTATTCTAGTTTGTGCAGTATTGAATTAATTAAAGATATAAAGGAGAGGGACCAGTCAAGTAGGCTTGGGAAAGGTATATTAACTATGTTAATTCTATTACAAACATTTTTTGAACGAGCCGAAGATGCTTCCATTTTTATTAAAAATTATGGTATTAATTATATGAAGCCTTTTACAAACAATGAAGAAGACCTTGTGTTGTTAAGTGATATTTTTAATGATGGCTTTAATAAACAATCAGACAAATTGATACGACATACGTCTGCCATTTGGGAAGCTTTAGAGGAAAGAACAAGTATTAACCCAGTTTTAGATTTATACAGCAAAAATTTATACCTTGTGAAAAACAAGTTGTATGAGTTACAAATAAATAATCTACTTTCAAAAAATTCAGAAGCTATTGAGAATTGGAATACAGCTTTAAATGTAATTATTCCAAGCTATATTCATATGATGAACAATAGACTAGGGATTTCAATTAAGGACGAATCTTATTTGGCACATATTATTTATAAATCATTAAATCAAATTAACAAAACAACTACTGAGTAGAAATGACCAACAAAGAAATATTTTTGGATACTGCTGTTAGAATCGGAGATCGTCTTGTGGAGAATGCTATCTGGGAAGGTGATTTATGTACTTGGATTACTATAGAACCTGACCAAGAAAACAGAAAGAGTAGAAAAACAAAAAAAGTAAAAGCGGGTGGAAAGGTTTATCAGGGTACGGCTGGAATTACAATTTTTTTAACTGAATTGTATAAATTTTCTTCTTCAAAGAGACTACTTAAAACAATAAAGGGTGCAATAAAGTATACATTGAATACAGCAATTGAACTACCAAATAATAGTTTTGGTTTTCACTCAGGCAGAGTCGGTATCGCATTTGCAGCAGTTAAAGTTGCCAATGTATTAGATGATGTGTTCTATTTAACTGAAGCAATAAAAATTTTAGAACCATTAAAGGGGAATGAAGCTTTAGACCATAGTATTGATGTCATTGGTGGTGCAGCTGGCGCAATACCTGCACTGTTACAAATGGAAAATATTTTCAAAGACAAATTTTGTCTAAATATGGCAATTGCTTTAGGTGAAAATTTAATATCCAAAGCCTATATGGAACCAACAGGATGGTCTTGGAGTTCAGATAACAAATCAAGTTACCGTAACTTATTAGGTCATGCACATGGTACTGCAGGAATTGGACATGCTTTTTTGGAACTGTATAATACCACAGATTCAAATTATTTTTTATATGCTGCAGAACAGGCTTTTCTTTATGAAAGACAGTTTT
Source organism: Ignavibacteriales bacterium CG18_big_fil_WC_8_21_14_2_50_31_20 (assembly GCA_002786785.1). Lineage (GTDB taxonomy): Bacteria > Bacteroidota > Ignavibacteria > Ignavibacteriales > Melioribacteraceae > 1-14-2-50-31-20. The sequence continues at coordinate 6,166 of PCUD01000065.1, forward strand.
ATGATAAAAAATCTTATAATTGGCCAGATTTTAGATATTCCGAATTAAGTGAATATATATATAACGATGAATTAGAAAAACTTAAGAAGACCATCCTCGACAATGCCTTTTCATCATATAATAAAAAACTTATGAATGCCTGGTGTCATGGAGCACCTGGAATTGGATTATCAAGAATTAGAACATATAAAATACTAAACGACAATATTTATTTCGAAGAAACAGAAAATGCAATAAGAGGAACAATTAATTATTTAGAAGAAAGAATTGGTGCTAATTATTCTCTTTGTCATGGAATTGGGGGAAATTGTGATTTACTTATTGAAGTTGCAAATAATTTAGATAATAATTCCTACTATAAAATTGCAGAAGAATACGGTCTAAAAGGGATTAAAGATTATGAAAATTTAAATAAAAAATGGCCATGTGGTACAATGGGATTTGTTTCAGATCCTAGTTTAATGTTGGGTGAAGCAGGTATTGGTTATTTTTATTTACGTCTCTTTTCAAAAAAGGTTCCCTCTGTTCTGCTCATCACGAATAATGGTAATAAAGTGAGTGATATTCGAGAATCTAAAATGCTACAATCTAAATATGTTAATAATTATTTTGAAAAAACTATTAGTGTAGCAAGTAAATTATTTCTGTTTGATTTTTTGGAATTTCAAAAATTGGATTTTAAAATTGGAGATGGCATTTCTGATATTACAAAAACATACTATTCAATAAATGATTTTATTAATTCACTTACAAATTCTCAAGATAAAATAATTCTTGAAGATGCATTTAAAGTGGAAAAAAGAAAATATGAACTCACAATTGGCCTTTCATGTTATTACCAAGAATTTACAAATGAGTTAGTGAAAGAAAATATTGAAAACATCAATTGGCAGAATAGCATAATTAAATTAGCTCCAGATGTTGAGATTATTGAAACTTCTTGGAACTGGGATGAGTTTTTAAATAAAGATGTAATTGAAAATAATTACTTCAAAAGTAAAAATGAAAAATATTTTCTTCTCCATCGTACTAAAAACAAAATCATTTCACGTAGCATAAGTCCATTTATCTTTTCACTAATAAATTTAATTAGAAGTGAAAATAAATTGGGCAAAATAACACAAAATGTTGCCAAATTATTAGATGATGAAAACCCAAGTAATTATAATAAGCTTGAAGAAACAATAGTTAAACAATTAATAGAATTGTTTAAAGCTAATTTAGTAACTATTGAAAAAGATATTTCATACGAAGATTTCATTATTAATACAGCAATAGATAATTTGAGCTCGAATACTGAGCAGATATCAAATTATGAAAAAGCACAAATTGGTATTTATCAAATACTTAGGACTTCGAAAAAACATTTGTCAAACGAAGATAGTCTCTATCGGTTATATCAAATAGATAGTTATATGAATAATTTAATTATTTATTTAGAAGAACTTAATATGTTACATTATTATACAAATATGATTGAATTATATAAGGCAGCAAATGAAAATAGAGAACAAGTATTTTTAGAGTTTCTAGTTTTAATAAGTAAAACTTTCAAAAATCCGCTTGATTCATATATCATCAATCAATAAAATTTAATAGAGTATGAAAAACGAAAATAAAATTAATTGGTTTAATGATAATGTAGATAAACATGCGCTATGGACAATAAAAATTGCCAATAGATTAAAAGAAATATACCCTAACTGCGGTATAGGTATTGCTGGTTCTATTTCATTGGATAAACATACTAAAAATAGTGATGTAGATTTATTGGTTATAGATAAATCTTTTCCTAAAAACGTACAGTGTGTGTTTTTTAATAAAGACCATGTAGAAACTAACTTATTATTTCTAAATCCAAATTTGCTTAAAGAACGATATAAAGCATGGAGTATAAGATTTAATGGGCAGCATATAACATACATTTACATGGCAAAAATATTATACGACCCTAAAAACTATTTAAGTAATCTTAAGAATGATGTTAAGAATTTAATAGATAAAGTTCAAACTTCCAATACAGCATTAATTGAAACTTGTACAAAGGATCTAATTAGGTATAATAATAACTTATACTCAGATAAAACAACCTTTTCTTATACAATAAATAAATTAACTGCTTTGATAAGTTTATGGTTTATTTATAAGGGCATTAAAAATTTAAGTAAAGAGGATGATAAATCATCATTTCAAACTATAAAAAAAAATGATATTGTATTTTATAAATTGTTAAAATCAGTATTACTTAACTCTTTGGTTAATAATACTAATGTAGAAAAGTTATCTAACCATATGTTAGATAAAGTAACTAACTTTCAATAACTTAAGGAGGCTTTTATGAAAAAGCTAAAATTAAATTTGGACGATCTCAAAGTAGAATCTTTTGAGACAACTAATTCATTACAAGGTTTAAAGGGAACAGTTAACGGGCAGGGACCTTTAACGATTGTAACCGAACCAGATATAGTATCTCAACCTTGTCAATGTTACGACCCTACTTCTGATTCTCTCCGTCCAACATGTGATGCTACATGTCTTGTACCTACATGTGCTAATACATGTGCTCATACATGTGCAGACACATGTGGTATGTCATGTGATTGTGGAACTTGGCCAAATCCTGCTATCTGTACAGACTAACATTGTAGATTATGTAAAATTTAGCGCGTTCGTCTAGTGGTTAATAGGACTCTTCGTCTTCAACGAAGAAACGGTGGTTCAAATCCACCACGCGCTACAAAAGCAATTAAACATATATGAAAAAAGAAACTCCAAAATTAGCAGAATCTTTTAATTATTTTAAAAGGTTGTTGTTTTTAATAAAACCCTATTGGGGCAAACTAGCAAAAGGTATGTCCCTAAGTGTTGTAGTAGGGGTATTAGGTATGGTAACACCGTACTTAACTAAACTATTAATAGATGAAGTTTATCCATCTCAAGATGTTAAATTAATGCATGTTCTTGTTGGTGGCGTACTTGCAATAAGCATTACCTCAACATTAGTTGGTTCAATTCAAGGTTATTTTAATTTATACGTTAATTCAAAGTTGAGTAACTCAATAAGTGTAATGTTTTTCAATCATTTGCAACATTTGAAAGTACGTTTTTTTGACGAACACCGTATTGGTGAAATAATGAGCCGTTTTGGTGACGTTAGTAAATCGCTAAATACGGTAAATAACGTTCTACAGACAATTTTTGTAAATGGAATATATCTTCTTTTGGTTCCACCATTTTTATTTCTTTTAAATTGGAAGTTGGCTATCGTTGCATTAATCAGCATTCCATTTACTGTAATTACAATTGCAGTAGCTGGCAAATTTTTAAGAAAATATTGGAAAAAGACTTCGGAAGCTTATGCAGATTTGAATGCTTTTCAATTTGAAATGCTCACCCACATACGTGCGGTAAAATCAATGGTTTTAGAAAATTTTGTTTATAATGAAAATAAAAAACAGATTGAAAATGCTTTTAGTTTACAACTTAAAGCAGGTGGATTAGGCCAATTACTAGGTTTATCGAATGGTTTTCTAAATGCTTTAAATATTACCCTATTCACATGGCTAGGTTGGACATATATTTTATCAAATGAAATGAGTTTGGGTGATTATATTGCTTTTACTGCTTATATAGGGTATCTACGAAGACCTATAAGTCAATTTGTGAATCTATTTTCTGAATTTCAGCAATCTGCAGTTAACCTGAACCGTATGTTTGAATATCTTGACTCCCCAACTGAAATCAATCCTACATTTTCTTTTAAACCCCATGATAAAATAAACTATCCACTTTCTGGCAAAATTAAGATTAAGGATTTGACATTTGGATATAATCCAGCAATAAAAGTATTAAAAAATATTAATATAATAATTGAACCTTTTACTAAGGTTTCAATTGTTGGCCCAAGTGGTTCTGGTAAAACATCACTTTTAAGACTATTGACTAACATGGAGACACCACAAAGCGGGAATATTTACTTCGATGAAAAGTCAATTTCTGAAATTCCATTGCACGAGTTACGTAAACAAATATCTGTAATTTGGCAAGAATTCAGTATGTTTAAAGGTTCTATTCGTGATAATTTAACTATTGGGCGAAAAAACGTAGATGACACAAGGATAAGGGATGCTATTGAAATCTCAAGAATGAGTGAATTAATTAGTACCTTACCTGAAGGGATTAATACTCCAATTGCCGAGTGGGGAGCCAGTTTGTCCGGTGGTCAGAGACAAAGATTAGCTATTGCAAGAGCAATTATTAAGGACACCCCTATTTTTATTTTGGACGAAGCAACTTCAAATATTGATATGAAAGCAGAAAGTGAAATACTCAAAGATTTATTTAATACATTGAATGATAAAACAATTATTTTTGTCACTCACCGATTATCAACGGCACGGTTGGCAGACAAAGTGTGCTTTATAGAAGCTGGTAAATTAGTTGACTTTGGCTCTCATGATGAATTATTAAATAGATGTGTAAAGTATAATCAAATGTATTTATCAGAAACAAATAAAAATGGGTTAGTGAAAATTTCTTAATTAATTTTATGCATAATATTAAAACTAAAGAAAACGATAGATTATCTCTACCAGATATAAAAGTAAAGCAAAACCTTGCTATTCGTTTTGTTAATAAAGCTGTTAGCATTACATTCATTATTTTAGCGCTTGTTTTCTCAATAGCCCTAATTGTGATTTTTTTAGTTGACATAGAATTGACTATTGATGCTGAAGGGATTTTAGAACCCTCGAATATAAATTACATTCACTCAACAGAGACTGGAGTAATTGAAAACATTCTTATAAATAGTGGTGATACAGTAAAGGTAAATCAACCATTAGCAATTTTAGATTCTGTTCAGCTAAAGAGGAATTTAATTGAAATTGAAAGTGAAATAGCATTAAATGAAAACACATACAATCATGACTTAGCAAAGACAATCTTCGTTAACCGCCAAAATGAGTATTTATTAAAAAAAGCAAAGTCTCAATTAATAAGGGCTAAAGCAACATTTCGTGACCGTTTATCAAATTTTTTTGATAACTCAAAAGTAGATTCAATTTACAATAATTACAAAATAGGTTCCCATATAACTCTTGATTATGCTATGGCAGAAATTATTTCAGTACAAGCAGATATATCTTTGAGAGAACTTGAAATTGAAATGCAAGAGTTAAAAAAATATGATACTAACACCATACAAATAAATTTAAATAAACTATACTTCGAACAAAAAACTCTAAAAGAAAAACTACTGAATACTATAATTAAATCACCAGTTAATGGTATTGTTTTATCCGAAGGTCTTGAGAATCTTGTTAATAATTATTTAACTGAGGGTACATTATTATTTGAAATAGGAAGCATAAATAGTTGGAAAATAATCCTTTTTGTTAGAGAAAATGAAGTGCATCAAATTGTAAAAAATAGCAGAGTGAAAGTAGAATTGAGTGCTCTTCAAACAACAGAAGACTTTGATCTTTACGAAGCTAGTGTAACTTCAATATCAGCAGAACGAATTTCTAGCAATGATAAATACTCTAATTTTGCAGGGTTATATAGAATAACTGCCACATTAAATAATGGAAATATTAGCAAAATTGATTTATCAAAATTAAAATACGGGTATAAAGTAAAAGGGAAAATCATTACTAATTCCGGTAAAATTTCTAAATTATTAATGCAATATTTTACTGAAATTTTTTAATATATAGTTAAACTAATGAATGAAAAACTTGAATATTATAACGGATCTTTTTGTACCATCAAACCAAATCATTTAAAAGAAAGATTTGGTTCTGCTACTGGTAAAAACATAAAAGTTGCTGTAGTGGATAGTGGCTGGGATTATTCACAAAATGATTTACGTATAATGCAAGGTGTTGGTTTAATTAGTGATAAGAATGGCTTTGAGTTAATATTTTCGAATGATTACAATGATAGAATAGGACATGGTACTGCGGTTACTGATTTAATTTTACAACTAGCACCAGATGTATCGATCTTGCCTATTCGTGTTTTTGGAAGTCGACTTGAAACCTCGCCAGACATTCTAGTAAAAGCGATCAGTTGGTCAATTAAAAAAGAAGTCAATATCATAAATTTAAGTCTTGGTACTTTACTGTCTGAAGCAATAGAGCCATTATATAAAATATGCGAAATTGCTCGTAGAAAAAACATAATAATTGTTGCATCAAAATCTAATTCAGATGACTGGAGTTATCCAGCAATTTTTGAAAATTCGATTGGAGTAGCTTCTGGAGATTTTGAAAATCAATTCGATTATAAATATTTTAATGAAGAAGCAATAGAATGTATTGCGAAAGGATATAACCAATATGTTTTATGGCAAGGCAATAAAAGAGAATATTTATCTGGAAATAGTTTTGCAGCTCCAAATATTACCGGTATAATTTCTCTTATCTTAGAAAAATATCCAAATATATCTTTAGAAAATATTAGGACCTTCCTTTTAGAATATTCTATTTGACCACACCAAAAAATATTTAATTCTACTATAGCTTTTCTTGTTCAAAGTACTTATTTTTTGAACGCAATCAATTTACCACATACTAAAGTGTAATAATTTTGGAGAATATATTGAGTGTTAATTTATTGTTAATTATGCAAAAATATTTGCCCTTAATATTTTTTTATACCTATTATTACAACCGAAATATAATAACCTAACTAACTTATTTACTAACAAATCATAAGGAAACTTTATGATGAAAATCTACAAAATCTTAGTATTACTGATGTTTTTAACATCAGCACTTTTTGCACAAGGGTTGACCACAGCCGCAATTAATGGTACTATCACTGATGATAAGGGTGAAAATTTACCTTTTGCAAATATCGTGGCAGTACATACACCTTCTGGCACACAATATGGTGTTTCTTCAAGAGATGATGGTAGATATGACCTTTCATCTTTGCGTACTGGAGGCCCATATAAAATTACTGTTTCTTTTGTTGGATATACTCCCCAAACAAAAGATGATGTATATTTACAGTTAAGTCAAAACATGAAAATTAATTTCGTGCTTTCAACTAGTACTGTTGAATTATCTGATGTTACAGTTACTGCAGAAAAAAACGCCATTCTTAGTGAAGGTAGAACAGGTGCTTCTCAAAGTGTTTCAGCAAAGGATATTAAAGTACTCCCAACTGTTAATCGTCAGTTTCAAGATTTCTCGAAACTTTCTCCTCAGTTTTCTGGCACTAATTCTTCAGCTGCAGGACGAAACAACAAATTTAATAATATTCAAATTGATGGAACTCAGTACAATGATTTATTTGGTTTAGGTTCTTCTGGAACACCAGGTGGACAATCAAGTACTACTCCAATTAGTTTAGATGCAATTGATCAATTCCAAGTAGTTGTTGCTCCTTATGACGTTAGATTTAGTGGATTTACAGGTGGTGGAATAAATGCTATTACCAAGAGTGGAACTAACAAATATCATGCTGCTGTTTATGGTTATGGCAGAAACCAAAGCTTAATAGGCAAGGGCGGTTTCTTAGAAGATAACAAAGATTATCCAGATTTTAAGGAATATCAAACTGGTTTTACTGTTGGTGGACCAATAATGAAGGATGAATTATTTTTCTTTGTTAGTGGAGAATTAACTAGAAGAACACAACCTGTTTCCAACCTATCTCTTTTAACGGGCGATGTTGCTGCTAATACAGCTTTAGCAGAACGTATGAAAGGTCTACTTTCTAGTAAATATGGATTTGATACTGAAGGATATGGCCCTATGGATGCAGAGCGCCCAAGTAACAAATTGTTTATACGTTTTGATTACAATATTTCAAAAAATCACAAATTGACTTTACGTCATAACATTGTTGATGCTGGAGATGATATTTTAGCAAATAGAAATAGTAGTTCTAGATTAGCTTTCAATTCATTTAACTATAATATCAATAATGTTACAAATTCAACAGTAGCGCAATTATATTCTACATTTGGAAACAATATGTCAAATGAATTTATTGCTGGTTATACTACTATTCGTGATAGACGTGCTGGTATTGGCAAAGATTTACCACAAGTTGAAGTAAGAGATGCTATAACATTATATGCAGGACCAGATCAATATTCATCAGCTAACGAATTAGATCAAGATATAATTGAAATTACTGATAACTTTACTTATGTAACTGGTGCTCATGCTATAACAATTGGTACTCATAATGAATTCTTCTCTTTTAGAAATCTTTTCGTAAGAGCATTCTATGGATCATATGTTTTCTACAGCTTAGATGATTTAGAAAACAACCAAGTTGGCACTTATCAAAGAGCTTTTTCAAGAACATCCGATCCTAATCAAGCTGCTGAGTTTAGTGTTAACCAACTTGGATTTTATGTACAAGATGAATGGTCAGTTTTACCTAATTTCAAATTAACTGGTGGAATAAGAGTGGATGCACCTTTCTTCCCAGATACTCCAGCAATGAATGATTCAGTTGCTCACTATTTCCCTAATTATTCAACAGAAAATGTTCCTAGTGGAAACCTTCTTTTATCTCCACGTGTTGGATTTAACTGGGATGTTTCTGGAGATAGAACTACTCAAGTTCGTGGTGGTTTGGGAATTTTTACTGGTAGAATACCATACGTTTGGATGAGTAATAGTTATGGTAATACAGGAACACTCTATGCTGAAATTAGAAATGATAATACTGGAACGATTGGTTTCCATGCTGATCCTTATAACCAGCCAGGGGTTGGTGATCCAGGAACAGGCTCACCAGGATTTAGGTCTGAAGTAGATTTAGTTGATAAGGATTTTAAATTTCCACAACTTCTAAGATTTAATTTAGCAGTTGATAGACAATTACCATATGGTATTGTGGGTACTGCTGAATTTTTATATTCAAAATCAGTTAATGATATGCTTTACAAAAAAGTGAACCTTAAAGATGCTACTGGAACACTTGCTAGTGATGGTAGAACCATTTATGGTGGAACAGAAAGTGGAAATGGAAATTTCTATGATATGTTAGAATTAACAAATACTGACGAAGGTTATCAATATAGTGTTACTTTTCAACTTCAACGCCAAGTTGAAAGAGGACTTTCTGGTAATATTGCTTATACTTTAGGAAGAGCTGAAGATTTAAATAGTGTTACTTCTTCTCAAGCTCGTTCTCAAATGCGTTATAATGCTATTTCTAATGATCCTAATAATCCTGAGTTATCAACTTCTAGTTTTGAAGTGAAAAATAGAATTATGGCTTCTTTATCTTATGCAGTTGAATTTTTCAAAAATGCACCTACAACTTTTTCATTGTATTATAATGGACAGTCAGGAAATCCATTCTCATTTATTGCCTATGGTGATGTTAATAATGATGGATTTGATCAAAAT
>PCUD01000065.1:15586-18081 GCA_002786785.1 Ignavibacteriales bacterium CG18_big_fil_WC_8_21_14_2_50_31_20
TTGATTTGAAAATATTACAAGATATTCCTGATTTATGGGGAATGGGACATTTTCAACTTTCTTTAGATGTATTAAATGTTGTTAATTTAATCGATAGCCAATCAGGCTGGGTAGAAAGAACACCTTTTGATTACACAATTGTTAGCTATAAAGGTGTAGATCCTGTAACTGGTAAAGCTGTTTATTCTTATAATAAAAAAAGCAATAACACACCATTCGATCCAAATGATTTATTATCTCGCTGGGCAATGCAATTGGGTGTTAGATATTCTTTCTAATACATTCTTTTTTCAAAAAACCTCCGAAATTTCGGAGGTTTTTTTTATTAATACATTAGACCTTTCTCTCTTTTTTTATAAATTTGGATAACAAATTTTTATAGTAAGTATATCGGAAAGGATATATGAAGTGTTTAACAAAATATTATTTTTACTCCTCATCTCTACTAATTTATTTTCTCAAAATTTCTCTTTAAAAGGAACAATAACTGATAAAGAGAGTAACCAACCAGTACAAAATTGTAACATTATAATTCAAGAGTTAAAAACTGGAACAATAAGCAATTCTTTTGGACATTATGAAATACCAAATATTCCAAAGGGTAATTATAGTATTCAGTGTTCATTTGTTGGATTTGAAACTATTACAAAATTTATTTCAATTAATGAAAGCTTAACAATCGACTTTCAACTAGTGACCGAAGATATTTTACTAAATGAAACGATAGTTAAATCCAGTATGCCGCGATTGCGCGAAACTCCAATTGCATTTGCTGAAAAAGATAATGGAGATTTGGAACAAACACTTGGGTCGCAAGATGTTCCATTTCTACTTAATTCAACTCCTTCGTTATATGTATCATCTCAGGGTGGCGGAACTGGCGATTTAAGACTTAACATGAGAGGATTTGCGCAAAACAATCTGGCAATAATGGTAAATGGAGTTCCTGTAAACAATCCAGAAAATGGAGAAGTATTCTGGTCTAATTGGTCAGGCATAAGCGATGTTGTTAGTTCTGTTCAAACTCAACGTGGATTAAGTGCAAATCCTTACACATCTTCTGCAGTTGGAGGACTAATTAACATCCAAACGTATGGTGTTGGTAATAGAGAAGAGTTTTTAAAATTGCGAACTGAATTTGGCTCTGATAATTTTAGAAAAGAAACAATCTCCTTCAACAAATCAATAATACCAAACAACCTTTTTATTACAGCATTATTTTCAAAAAAAGATTGGGATGGTTATGCCGACCAGACTTGGCTTAAAGAATATACATATTATTTGGCTGTTGGTGGAATTTTAGGAAATAATTCGCTTGAATTTAAAATTATTGGCTCGCCACAAGAACACGGTCAGCGACTTACGATGCTTCCAATTGAAACTTGGGAAAAATTTGGACAAAATTATAATCCAGATTGGGGCTACTTAAATGGCAAACCATTAAATTTGAGAACCAATAATTTTCACAAACCGACAATTACTCTTAACCACAATTGGCAAATAAACGAAAATTTGTTGATGTCAAATATTCTTTATTACACTCCAGGAATTGGCGGCGGAACAATTCCCTCTTGGGGAATGTCGCTTGAAACAACCGAAAGCGGACTTATAAATTTTGATAAAGAATGGCAAAATAATTCCACAAATATCGATTCAACTTTTAGTACTTCCAAACATTACACGGCAAATGCACTCCGCGAAGCAGTTCACAAACACACGTGGTTTGGATTTCTGTCAACTTTGAAATTTAGTCTTCCAAACACAATTTTAACTTTTGGAATTGATGCAAAGTCTTATTCGGCACAAAACTATAATACTGTTGGAAATTTGCTTGGCGGCGATTACACAATTTGGAGCAGTGACGTAAACAAACCGTGGAATAAACTCCTTTATGAAGGTGACATCGTTGATTTTAACGCCGATAGTTTTGCACGCCATTTTGGCGGTTTTCTTCAATCTGAATTCGCATTTGATAATATTACAGCTTATGTAAATTTATCATCATCGTACACTACTTATAACAGAATAGACTATTTCAATTATTTAATAACTGACTCAAGAAGAGAGACTGGTTGGGAATCCTTTATCGGATTTACTGCAAAAACTGGAATGAATTACAATCTTGATTCCCAAAATAATGTTTACATTAATGCTGGATATTTTTCAAAACCACCGCTTTCTGAAAATGTTTTTGATTACTCAAATAATATTTACGATAATGTTAAAAATGAAAAAGTATACAATTTTGAAGTTGGATACGGCTTTACAGACTCGCGATTAAATATTAAATCAAACATTTATTACACAATTTGGAACGACCGTTCAATTCGCAGTATGATTCAAGATATTTCCACGGGAAAGTTTTTCTACAATAATATTCTTGGTGCAAATGCTCGTCACATGGGTTTTGAATTTGAAAGTAATTATCAAGCTGCTAAAAACCTTTTATTTAGTGGAATGTTTTCAATTTCAAATAATAAATGGACAAACAATGT
>PCUD01000043.1:0-14389 GCA_002786785.1 Ignavibacteriales bacterium CG18_big_fil_WC_8_21_14_2_50_31_20
ACTAATAATTCTTCAATTATCAATAAAATGTCATTTACCATTTTATGCGAAAATACGTGCTTTTCAGAAAATAGTTCAATCTCAGCATTCATTTTATATAGATCATAATTTGGACTATCAATATGATAATTAAAACTGCGCACCCTGTTAATAAATTCTTTTGTTTTCGCTTTTTTAGGATTTTCAAAAATTTGTTCTGGTGGACCGTCTTCGTAAATGAGACCTTCATCCATATAAAAAACACGATTTGAAACATCCCTTGCAAAATCCATTTCGTGAGTTACAATTGCCAAAGTCATTCCCTCTCGAGCAAGTCTGCGAATAACAGCAAGTACTTCGCTTACCATTGTTGGGTCAAGTGCAGAAGTTGGTTCATCAAAAAGAATTATTTCCGGGTCCATTGATAAACACCTTGCAATAGCAACTCGTTGTTTCTGTCCGCCAGAAAGTTCATCAGCAAAACTATTAGCTTTTTCTGCAAGTCCAACCATTTTAAGCAGTTCAACAGCTTTGTTTTCTGCTTCCTCTTTTGTTTTATTTAATAATTTAATTGGACCAATTGTTAAATTTTCAAGAATTGAAAGATGATTAAAGAGATTGAATGACTGAAAAACCATTCCCATTTTCTGACGCATTTTAGGAACATCTGTATTCTTATCAAGAATATCAACTTCATCAATAAATATTTTCCCACCAGTTGGCTGTTCAAGTAAATTCAAGCATCTTAAAAACGTACTTTTCCCTGTACCCGAAGGACCAATAATTGAAATTACTTCCCCTTTATGAATCTCAACATTTATATCTTTAAGAACGGTTAGGTTTCCAAATTTTTTCTCTAAGTGTTCAACTTTAATCATTATTAACCTCTACTCATTTTTGCTTTTGGATTAGTAACTCGTTCAATGTATCCAATTGTAACCATTAGCAACCAAGAAATAAGGAAATAAAGAACAGCAACCATAATCAATGGAAAAAAAGCATCAAACGTACGGCTTCTAATAATATCGCTGGCTTTGGTTAAATCTTGAACTGCAATATATCCAACAATAGATGTCATTTTAACAAGTGAAATCATTTCGCCTTTATAAACGGGCAATATACGCCGTGTTGCTTGTGGTAAAACTATATAAATAAATGTCTTTACTTTTGAAAAACCAATAGCAATTCCTGCTTCTGTCTGTCCCCTATCAACACCTTCAATACCTGTTCTAAACATTTCCGAAACGTAGGCTGCAAAGTTTAATCCAAAAGCAATTACCGCTACAAAAACTGGATCAATATCAACAGAAGCAAAAACCACATAAAATATTATCATCAAAACAACCAATACTGGCGTGCCTCTCAAAACAGAAATAAATACTTTTGCTGTTACCAATAGAATTTTTCGGCGCGACATACGCATAAAACAAACCAATCCACCAAGTAAGGTTCCAAAAATTGTTGCCAAAATTGATATAATTGCAGTTGTCTGTAAACCATCTAAGATTAATAAATATCGGTTTTCTTGAATGATATTGCTTTTAAAACTCTGAATAACGCCTTGGAAGAAAGATATTTCCGGACTTGATTCTTTAGTAACTTCTGAACCATCTGCTCTATTTTTAAGGATAAACATACTTGCACCGAGTTGCATATAAGCATCTGAAAAATCAATTTGTTTTGCTCTTTCTTCTGTAATCATTAGCGTACTGCAAATCATATCTATTTTATTTGTGGCTGCTGCAACAATTAAACTTCCAAATTCCATATCGGCAAATTTAACTTCCTTACCTAAAAATGCAGCAAATCTTTCTGCTAATTCAATATCAAATCCAATTAATTTATTATCCTTTACAATTGTAAATGGCAGACCTTTATCGCTGACAGTTCCAATTATTAAAACTCCATTTTGCTTCAAATTATTAATTTTTGGCATTTCATCTTTGCCCTCTGTAATCCAACGTTTTACCATATCGTCAAATATTCCGTTTTCCTTTACGCTTTGCAAAAATTGATTGAATTTTTCTTTTAATTCATCATTTTTTTGATTAAAACCCATTGCTATTGGAACAGAAAACAAAGTATCGCCTAAAATCTGTAAATCCTTTTCAATTCTTAAAATTTCATAAAGAGTCTCACTTGTATACATTGCTGCATCAACTTTTCCAGATTTTACCGCTAAAATCAATTCAGATGGATTTTTATACTGCATTATCTTCGCATTTGGGAAATTTTTGATAGCGTAAGTATCATGAACAGAACCGAGAAGAACTCCAATTTGCTTGTTTTTTAAATCATCAATTGATTTAATTTGTTCATTTTTATTTCCAATGTTTTGTTCATCAATTGGTTTTTTAACAATCATTACTTGCGAATTTTTAAAATAAGACGTTGAAAAGTTAATAGATTTTGCTCTTTCTTCCGTTGCGGTCATTCCAGCAACAATCATATCAACTTTGCCTGATTGCAATGCAGGAATTAAAGCCGAAAATTTCATATCAACAAATTGGATTGGACGCTTTAATTCTGCTGCAATTCTTAAAGCAAACTCGCCATCGTGTCCAGTAATTTTTTGATTTTCATCAACAAAACAGAATGGTTCGCGTGTTGCACTTGTTCCAATTTTTATCACTTCCCCATCTTTTGGCAACTGAATATCAACTATTTCATAAGGCAATAAATCTGTTTTAAGCCATCTTCGCTTCAAATCAGCTAAAGTACCGTCATTTTTGAATTTTGCTATAATTTCATTCACGGATTTTAATAATTCCTCATTTCCTTTTTTGATGGCTATGGCAGTATTTTCAAAATCGACTTGCTCGGTAATAAGCATTAATTCTTTATTATGTTTTGTAACATTTAGTGCCGCTGGATAACCAGTAATTACAGCATCAATTTGTCCAGATTTTAATGCTGCAATTCCATCCATAATATCATCAAAACTTTTGGTCACAGCTTCTGGAAACCTTGTTTTCGATAAATGTTCACCTGTAGAGCCTGTCATTGCCCCAATAGAAACACCACTTTTTAAGTCTTCTAATTTAGTAATTGATTTTTCTGAATCACTACATCCTAATAATATTATAAATAGAGTTAAAATCAGTAAGAGTGAGAGATTTTTATTTGTCATAAGCACCCTGTTATTCCTTAACTAATGCAGCAATTCCGCCAATATAATATGATTCTGAAAACAAAACTTTTTCAGCTCTTTCTTCTGTTATTGTTATGCATGCACCAATCATATCAACTTTTTGAGAAATTAGTGCAGGAATCATTGCACCAAAATCCATATTCACAATTTCAATTTTCTTGTTTAATTTTTTTGCAACAAGCGAAGCAATTTCAATATCTAATCCAACTATTTTCTGAGAGCCGTCAACAAACGAAAATGGTTCTGTAATTGCAGAAGTTCCAAATTTAAAAACTCCATCGTTCCCAGTTTCAATTTCTGGCATTGGCTTTGGAGCCCCACTTTTAGGTAGCCAACGATTTAACATTGATTCATATTCACCATTAGATTTAAGTTCAGTAATAACTCTATCAATTGCATTTTTTAATTCAGTGTCATCAATATTAACCGCAAAGCCATAATTATCAGTAGTAATCATTTGAGGAAGAACAATCATACCAGAATTTTTAGCGGCAATGTTTTTTAGAATTGGTTCATCATAAGCGGCAGCATCCGCTTTTGACCCTTTTACAGCCATGCACGCATCCAAAACACTATTAAAATACTTAAACTTAGCATCTGGAAATTTCGACATCACTAACGCATCAGCTACAGTTCCAGTTGGCACTGCAAATTCCTTCCCATCAAGTTGACTTAAATCTGTTATTTTTTCTCGTTTACTGCATCCAGCAAATGAGATTAAAATTGTTAATAAAGCCGAAAATGTTAATAATTTCATAAAATTGCTTTTCATTTTTTGAATCCTATTTAGATTATACACTTTTATTAATTAGATTTAATATTCTTTATAACACTTTTATTACAAGCAAAGTTAAATCATCCGATTGTTCAAAACCGTCTGTAAATTTTTTAACATCATTTAGAATCAATTCTTTAGCTTCCTCTGCGGATTGACTATTCAAACTTCTACATAAACTTTCCAAACTTTCATCGCTGTATTCTTCTTCAACAGAATTCATAGCTTCGGTAACTCCATCTGTAAAAGTTATGATGAAATCGCCAATTTCTAATTGAATAGTTTCTGATTCATAAGGAATTATTGTTTTCATCATCCCCAGTATTAGTCCACCTTTTTCAAGTTTTTTAATTTCTCCCTTTCTTAAAAGAAATGGTGGATTATGCCCTGCGTTAACATATATAAGTTCACGTTTACAATTTAACCTTCCCCAAAAAAAAGTAATGAAAGTCCCCGAAACAGTACTTTCCTCAACAAGATCATTAAGCAAACTTGTTGCTTCTTCAATTGGAAGATTTTGTTTATTAATTGTTTTTAAATACGCTTGGGAATTGGCAACCAGCAACGATGCGGTAATTCCTTTTCCACTAACATCGCCAATAGCAAAAATAGTTTCATCGTTTTCGGTTTTTAATAAATCGAAATAATCACCACCAACTTGCTTAGCCGATTCACTATATCCTGCAATTTCAAATCCCTTTGGTTGAATTATTTGATGTGGCAGAAGATTTTTTTGAATAATTCTTGCCGTTTCTAAATCACGCTCAATTGCTTGCTTTTCTAATGCCTCTTTGAACAAAATTGCATTTTCTATTGAAATAATTGCAAGACTGCCTATAGAATTAATATACTCAATATCATACTTGGAAAATTTTTTTTTGTTCTTTTTTCCACCAAGTAAAATTATTCCTTTAGTCTCATTTTTAATCTGCATTGGCAGAATTAATTCAAAACCAGCTTCAAAAAGTTTTGGGAAATTTTCCGCAGTAAAAATAGCTTCAGTAATATTTTTTAACTCCAACTTTGAAACTAACTTAATTATTTTTTCATCACCAGATTTAGATTCAAGAACTTTCAATTCTTTATCAAAATATAATATTGCAAAATCACTTACAAGAAACTGTCCCACAATAGAAAAAACCAATAATTTGCTAACATAATCAAGTTCAAGAATTCCACTAAATTCTTTACTTAATTCGTATAATTGATTTAACTGCTCAATTTTTGAATCTATTAAACTCTTTGCTTCCTCATTCTCTTTTGCAGATGCTATATTTTCATGAAGTAAACTAAAAATTGATAAGAAATATTGAATTGTTTTTCCATTTTTGGAATGAAGTTCACTTTTGATAATACATAAAAAATTAGTTAAAGGAATTGGTAAAATTGAATAATCCGTAATCTGAAATTTATTAGATAAAAGAATCTTTTTCTGAATTGCTGATTTTAGAATTTCTGAATTAGAAACTACTTTTGAATTTAATAGAAAAGCAAAGTCGGAGCTTTTTAATTCCTCCTCAAAAATATCAACAAATAATCTTGCAATTGATTCGGAATCAGTTAGCTCATTTCTACTATCAAAGATTCTATTGAGTTTGTTATTCATAAGGATTTTCTGGCAGAATATTAAAAAGTTCTGTAAATCCAGAAATATCAAATACTTCTTTAATATGGTCTTGCATAGCAGAAATTGTAAGTTTCTTTCCAGTGGTGCTTAGTTTTTTAGCAGCTACAAGTAATACTCGCAATCCAGAACTACTTATATACTTTAATTCTTTAAAACAAACCACATTTTCTTTTTGTAAGTCTAATAAATTCAATAATGCTTTTTCAAAATCAGTTGCAGTTGTAGAATCCAACCGACCGCTAACGTTTAGCATAGTATAATTGTCTTTAATTATTTCAGTAATTTCCATATAATTCTCCAAAGTTTATCGTTATTTTTTTGGTTGATTTAAAATATAAAATTTCTTGTTCAATTTTGTATAAAATGTTACAAAAGTATCTTAAAAACTTAACATTTTATAATAAAAGATAACTAATATAAAATCAAATATTATTTGTTTTTTAAACTACTTATTAATTACAAATCTCAATTCTTTAAATCTGCAACAGATTAAACCTGGATAATGCAATAGGATTAAAATAAACAATTTTAGAAAAATATGGGTTTGCAGAAAAGTATCAATTTAGTTCACATTTTTGTTTGTGAAAATTGAAGATTTTTGAAGGATAAACTAATCGGTATCGGTTTATAATATAAAACTACCGAGAAACTTTTATTTCTCGATAGCTTTAATATTGGTTTACATAGTAAAAAGTATTTAAATAAAATACTTTTCTATTTTATTTTACTTGCAAATTGATTGTTGATAAATCAGTATTTTGTTTTGCAGTTACGATTACATTTTGAATCGTTGTTTCTTCAAATAACAAATTTGTAGGAATTACATTAACGCTATAAGTCCCTTCTAATAAAGCCATTATCTTAAATGAACCTGTAGCTAAATCTGCATAAGTACTTACAGTATCCAATCCTTTTATTGCAGAAACAGTTGCAAAGGAGGTTATTGGATTTATTGTTCCAGAAATTGTACCTGATATTATTGTTGGAACAAGTCTAATAACTGGTTTTAATTTATACTCACTATTACCAGTTTTTACAATTGAATGGTCTACATCAAAATCCAGCATAAGTTCGTAAATATTTCCAGCTTCAATTTCAAAAGCATGATTTAACTTAATACCAGATTGCACTCCACTTGGTATTGTAAGGTTATAAAAATTACCGTCAACAACAATATTACTGCCAGTTCCAATTATTAGTCTAATTTGTGAATAATGTCCAGCATCAAGCGATTTGTTTCCAAGAACTACACTAGCTCCATTTCTTAAAGTAAGCAAATCATAAACTGCTGGGGTACTATTAATTACAAACCATCCACTGTTTGAATCAGATTCAGCTTTATGAACTTCAACTCTACTAACCGCAATATTAACTTCGTCATAATCGGCAGGGTTATCTACCATTTTTATCAATATTTGTCCTTGTGTTTCCTCTGGTGATGTTGAGTCAGAGCAACTCCAAATAAATACACCTAAAATAGCAACAAACAGAAATAATGACAATTTCAATAATTTTTCTTTCGTGTTTTTCATAATAAAAATTCCTTAAAATATTTATAAATTTGTTCTCTTTTTCGACTGTTAGCATTTTAAAATACCATCGAAGAAGATATTATATATTACAATTCAAATTATGACTTAAAAGAAATGAAATCAATCGGTCAAAAGGATGAAAAAGGGATTAGTTCTTTTTGATGATATTTTTAAATTTATTCGTTTGTTTTTGGATCAACATCAGAAATAGTTTGATATTCCTCCGAAAAATGAGCATGTTTAGCAATTTGTAAACGTGTATTTAATGCTAATTTTTCGAGTATATTATGGACATGACTTTTAACAGTGTATGGCGAAAGATGAAGTTTTTGTGCAATTTCTTTATTCGCAGAACCATCTGCTATTAGCTCAATTACTTGTCTTTCACGCTTTGTCATATGAACAGATTCAACTATTGTAGAAGGTTTAGCTACTGTAACTGCATGTTCAATAATTTGAGAAAAAAGTGAGCCCGTTAAATGTGGTGGTAAGATTTGCTCACCATCATAAACTAAGCGGATAGTTTTGTAAAATTCTTCAATATTAGCATCTTTAAGTATAAACCCTGAAACCCCAGCCTGAACAAATTCGTAAACATCTTCTTGAAGGGGAACTAAATCCATAACTATTATTTTAGATTGGCTTAAATGTCCAATAATCAACTTTACAATTTTCAAACTATTCTGACTTCGCAATCCAAGATCAAGAAGAACAATATCTGTCCTAAATTTTTCTAACAATGTTAAAATATTTTCACCATTACCAATGGTGGCAACAACATGCATATCCAATTGCTTTTTAAGCATTGCTTCAATACCTTCACGCAGAAGTCTGTTATCTTCAATAAGCAGTATTTGAATTTTTTTCAATGCACATCCTCAATTTTTACTGACTTAAAATAAACAACTCTAAAATATAAAACAAGCGTCTTTTAAAATTTATAAATACAATTAATTAACTTATAGGTTAAATTTTAGCTTTTTGGTGCAGAAGATATTTGAAAAGCATTGATAATTATATAATTACTAAAAAATAAGATTTTTTATCCATTGAATTTAGCTCGTCATAAGGGTATATTTTCAAGTTAAATAATTATTCCTATTTTTTTTGATTGTTGGAAATATAAATGGCTGAAACACCATTAATGACACAATTTTATAAGATTAAAGAAGAAAACCCTGATACAATTTTATTATTTCGGGTTGGTGATTTCTTTGAAACTTTTGCAGAAGATGCGAAAACTGCATCCAAAGTTTTAGGAATAACTTTAACCAAAAGAGCAAATGGCAAAGCAAGTCATGTAGCACTTGCTGGTTTTCCACATCACGCAATTGATACATATCTACCAAAGTTAGTCCGTGCTGGATTTAGAGTTGCGGTTTGCGAGCAAGTTGAAAATCCTAAGTTTGCAAAAGGAATTGTAAAACGAGAAGTTGTTGAAGTAATAACTCCAGGTGTTGCATTTTCTGAAAAACTGCTCGATCATAAAAACAACAATTATTTAGCATCCATATTTTTGCAAAATGAAAATGTAGGAATTTCATTTTCTGATATTTCAACTGGTGAGTTCTATGCTTATGAAGTTCATCAATCATTTTTAGAAGAACAAATTCATCATATAAACGCAGCAGAAATTCTTATTTCCAAAGAACAAAAAGGAATTCTTGAGCCAATAATTGAAGCGCAGAATCTTCCAGTTCGAGTAACAAAAGTTGATGAATGGATTTTTGATTTTGATTATGCAAATGACATTTTATTAGAACAGTTCAAAACAAAAACGTTAAAAGGTTTTGGAATAGAAACACTTAATTCTGGAAAAATAGCTGCAGGTGCTGTTCTAAATTATCTTAAAGAAACTCAAAAAGGAAAGCTTGATCATTTAAATAAAATATCACTTTACAATCCATCCGATTATATGATGCTTGATGCATCAACTCGTAGGAATCTTGAAATATCGTTTACAATGCAGGACGGCAAGCGCGAAGGTTCGCTAATTTCAATACTTGATAAAACCGAAACCGCAATGGGAGCAAGACTTTTAAAGAAGTGGATTAACGCCCCTTTACGAAAATTGAAACCAATTTTGGAGAGGCAAGAAAGTATTGAAGAATTTGTAAATACCAAAAAACTTAGAGAAAATCTTAAAAACGAATTAAAAGAAATTGGTGATATTGAGCGGCTGATTTCAAAAGTCTGTACTGGAAGAGCAAATCCACGTGAGCTAGTAAATCTTAAAACTTCGTTAAAGAAAATTCCTTTGCTTAAACAATTGCTCGATCAGGCTGAATCAAGCAATATTCAAACAATCAATAAACGATTAAATGATTTAGATAATATTGTTCAAAAATTGGAATTATCAATTTCTGATAATCCCCCGCTTTCAATTACTGATGGTGGAATAATTAGGAAAGGATACAGCCCAGAACTAGATGAAATTCGTGATATTTCATCCAACGCAAAAACGTGGATTGCCAATTTGCAAAAAATTGAGCGCGAGCGAAGCAATATTCCATCATTAAAAATTAGCTTTAACAGAGTTTTTGGATATTACATTGAAATTAGCAACACACACAAAAATAAAATTCCTGAAAATTATATCCGAAAGCAAACACTTGTAAGCAGCGAGCGTTACATTACTCCAGAGCTAAAAGTATATGAAGACAAAATTTTAAATGCAGAAGAAAATATTTCGGATCTTGAGTATAATCTGTTTAACGAAATTAGGAATTATGTTGCAGCCGAAACAGAGGCAATTCAAGAAAATGCAAAACTGATTGCTATGCTCGATACATATCTTTCGTTTGCTCAATGTGCGGATGAATATAATTATGTAAAACCAATTGTAAATGAGTTAGATAATATTAGTATCGTAAATGGACGACATCCAGTTGTTGAGCAGATTTTATCTCACGGGAATAAATTTACTCCAAACGATTGCCATCTTTCAAATGATGAAACTCAAATAATTGTGTTAACTGGACCAAACATGGCTGGAAAATCAGTTTATCTGCGTCAAATTGGATTACTAGTTTTGCTTTCACAAATTGGTTCATTTATACCAGTTGAAAGTGCAACACTTGGATTAGTTGACAGAATATACACACGCGTTGGTGCAAGTGATAATATTACCGCTGGCGAATCTACTTTCCTTGTTGAAATGCAAGAAGCTGCAAATATCTTGAATAACGCCACAAGCAAAAGCCTAATTTTGTTTGATGAAATTGGTCGTGGAACAAGCACTTTTGATGGGATTTCAATTGCATGGTCTATTACAGAGTATCTGCACGAAAATCCAAATGTTGCAGCAAAAACTCTATTTGCCACACATTATCACGAACTAAATGAAATGGCTGAATTATTTCCACGAATAAAAAACTACAAAGTTGATGTTCGTGAATATGGCGATAAAGTAATTTTTCTTCACAAAGTTACAGAAGGTGGAGCTGACCACAGTTACGGTATTCAAGTTGCGCAAATGGCTGGACTTCCACTATTTGTAATAAACAGAGCAAAAGAAATACTTATTAATCTTGAGGGAAAAGAATTAACTCCTTACGAACTTAAAAAAGCTAAGTTAGAAAAAAACAAAGCAAAAGACGATAAGCAGTTTTCACTATTTGAATTAAAGGATGACGAAATTAGAAAAGAAATTTCTGATTTATCAATAAATGAAATTACCCCAATGGAAGCACTGAATAAATTGAATTCACTAAAAAGTAAAATTGATAAGGACAAATTTAATGGATAAGAAAAAATATAAAATTTTCCCTCTAATGTTAATTCCGATATTCGCTATTGTTTTTTGGATTATTAGTGGTGGAAATCATACTGAAGAACAAAAAAAATATATCAAAGAATTGGAAGAATCTAGAGCTAAAAATGACATTGAATTCCGTGATAGTTCCTACTCCCCTTTTAATTATAAAAGTAAAGTTGAATTTCATCCATTAAATTATTTTGATGCGAATTTTGATTTTATTTTTACTGGCAAAATAGTTGAAAACGAAATTAAAGATACAGTAAAAGTCTTTGGAACTAAAGGCGAAGAAAGGAAGTCTGTTCGTTTTGGTGTTCTAAAATTGCAAAACGAAAAGCATAAATTGGATTTAAAATTATACGAAACATTAGCAAAAGATGGTGTAACCAAATATTACAGCATTTGGTTCACTGATAAAACGACTAACAAAGAAACTTATGGAGTAGGAAGATATTTGAATTTTGAGCTAAATGAAAATCCAGAATTTATTTATACAGTTGATTTTAATTATGCTTATAATCCATATTGTGCATATAGTTCGGAATATTCTTGTGCAATTCCAACAAAAGAAGACTACCTCGACATTGCTATTGAAGCAGGCGAGAAAAAATTTCATGAATAGAAAAGATTGTTAAATTGTGACATTGTTTTATTGTTTTTTAACAATTTAGCAATTAAATAATGCAGCAATAGGTTTTAATAACTAATCTTTGCTTAGTAACATATAACTAATTAAAATAATGTTTATAATAAAATAATAGGTTAATAAAGTGGTAGTAATATTAAAGAACAATGTAACTGAAGCCCAAATAGAAGATATAAAAAAACATCTTGAAGATTATGGCTTTCAAGTTCACGAATCAAGAGGTGAAGCAAAAACAATTCTTGGTGCAATTGGTGTAAATCCTGGTTTCGATATAAGAAAAATAAAAATACTTGATGGCGTAACTGATGTTTATAGAGTTACAGCTCCTTATAAAATGGCAAGTAGAAATTTCAAAGAAGAAAACACGATAATTAAAATTGGTGATGTTGAAATTGGCTCAAACGAAATAATTTTAATGGCTGGTCCCTGCTCAGTAGAAAGTGAAGACCAAATATTTAGACTGGCAAAAGTTGTTGCAGAATCTGGTTCAAAAGTTTTACGTGGTGGTGCATTTAAGCCTCGTACTTCACCTTATTCTTTTCAAGGAATGGGATTAGAAGGATTAAAAATTATGCGAGCTGCTGCTGATGAATATGGTTTGCTAATGGTAACAGAAGTTATGCAAATTAGTCAAATAGAAATAATTGCACCATATACACATATTTTCCAAGTAGGTGCAAGAAATATGCAAAATTTTGGTTTACTAAAAGAACTTGGCGATACTTCAATTCCAGTAATGCTAAAACGAGGATTAGCTGCAACAATTGAAGATTGGCTTATGTCGGCTGAATATATTTTAGCAAATGGCAACTCAGAAGTAATGCTTTGCGAAAGAGGAATTAGAACTTTTGAAACTTATACAAGAAATACTTTTGATTTATCCGCAATTCCTGTAGTTCACGAAAGAAGCCATTTGCCAGTTGTCGCGGATCCTTCACACGCAACCGGATATAGAAAACAAGTTGCTCCAATGGCTCGTGCGGCTGTTGCAGCTGGAGCCGATTCTTTAATGATAGAAATTCATGATAAACCAGAAGAAGCGCTTTCTGATGGACCACAGGCACTTTTACCAGTAGATTATATTAGCTTGGTACAAGAACTAAAAGTGATTGCAAAAGCGATTGGAAGAACTCTTTAAATTGTTGAAGTCGCACATTATAAGACCTCTATGACGAGAAAATAATTGGAGTTGTTTTGGAAATAAAAAATATTTCAATAATTGGATTAGGACTAATTGGTGGTTCAATTGCCAAGGCTATCAAAAAATCGAGCTACAATTTTGTAGTTTCGGCTTTTGATAAACCAGAAGTTTTATCCAAAGCATTTAATGAAAATATTATTAATTCAAAATTAAACTCAATTGAAGAGTCGTTAAATTCCGATTTAATTTTTCTTTGTTTGCCAGTTGCAAAATCATTAGAAGTATTTGATAATATTGCACCTAAATTAAGAGAAAATACAATTCTTACTGATGTTTGCAGCGTAAAAAATGTGTTCAAAGAAAAATGGGATAAAATAAAAAGTAATGGTATATACATTGGCGGACATCCAATGACAGGAAAAGAAAAAGGTGGCTTCGATAATTCTGATTCATTACTCTTTGAAAATTCGGTTTATATTTTAACAGAAAATGAAAATGATAATCCACTTTTTGCTGATTTACAGAAAATTATCACTTCATTTGGCTCAAATATTTTGCATATTCCTGCAAAACAGCACGATGTAATTTCTGCAAGTATTAGCCACCTTCCTCAGTTGGTTTCAGTTGCGCTTGTAAATGCAGCCTCGCTTAAAACTGATTCATATAATTTTCTTGATTTGGCAGCCGGTGGTTTTCGTGATATGACACGAATTGCGTCCAGCGATTTTACAATTTGGGAATCAATAATAGCAAACAATAAAAGTCAAATATTAACTGCGCTTGATAAATTTTTATATGATTTATCCTTGCTTAGTAATTACATTACCAACGATAATTACAAAGCTATTGAATCATATTTTGAAAATGCACGCATTCATAGAGATGAAGTTCCTCAAAAAACAAAAGGTTTTCTGCATCCATTATTTGATTTGTTTGTTTTTGTAACAGATAATCCTGGTGCCATCAGCAAAATTTCCACTGCACTTTTTGAAGCTGGGATTAATATTAAAGATATGGAATTATTAAAAATTAGAGAAGGTGCTGGAGGAACTTTTAGGCTTTCTTTTGAATCTTCTGAAATAGTTGAAAAAGCTTCCAATGTTTTGAAAAATATTGGATTTGAAACTGCTTAGAAATGTCATAATAAATATCAAGTGTCAAAAGATAAATTTCATACAAATAGCAAAAACTAATAACCAAAGACCAAACCCATTATTTTTAAATGAATCATGCATAAAAAAGTTTGGATATTAGAAATTGAAATTTGGATATTCTTTGGTTTTTGTGGTTTGTCTTTTGGTATTTAAAAACAAATTTTATTCGTAACCAATATTATATTTAACTTAAATCCTATGTGTTCATTTTGATTAATATTGTTGCTAGATTAATATAATTAGGTAAATGTTTACTACAAGATAATTTATTATTAATTACGTAAATTTTAAATGTAATATTATATCAATAGAAAAAATTCTAAAATAATGAATAAAGAAAAAGCACACGAAGAGTTTAAATCATTTCTTAAATCTGGAAAACACAGAATTACTCCAGAACGTTTTGAAGTTCTCGATTATGCAATTGAAAGTGGTGACCATTTTACTGCTGATGAACTTTATATTGAAATGAAATCTGGTAAATCAAACGTATCAAGAGCTACAGTCTATAATTCGTTAGAATTATTAGTTAAATGCGAATTGTTAGCAAAAAGAAATTTTGGCGAAAATAAAACTTTTTATGAATCTTCCTATAACATTCAAAATCACGGTCATTTAATTTGTAAA
>PCUD01000043.1:14422-19524 GCA_002786785.1 Ignavibacteriales bacterium CG18_big_fil_WC_8_21_14_2_50_31_20
CAAATAAAGGCAAATATGAAAAAGAAATTTTCTAATAAATATCCAATGGTTTGGCAAAAGGATGATTTATATTTAGAAATATATTGCTCCATCCCAAATATTGCTACAGGAATTATTCTTTCAACAGATAATTCCCTTTTTGTTATTGACCCTGGCGATGGAATTTTACGCGACTTAAATAAGAATTTTTCAAAATCAGAAATTTTAGAAATATCCGATATTTTTATAAGTCATGGTCACCATGATCATATTGGCGGTCTCTGGGGATTGTTAACATATCTTTTTGTAATGAAAAAGAAAACTGCACTAAATATTCATTATCCGCTTGGAAGTATTGAAATTACAACAATTCTTAAAGCATTTTCGGATGTTTATAGAAATGATTTATCGTACAAAATAAATTTGCAAGCAATAATGGATTTTGCACCATTTAGCAGAAAAAAAGTAAAAATTTATCCTTTTGAAGTAGAACATTTTGAAGATGAAGTTCAAAATAAATCTCCTCAAAAAGTGCCCGCTTTTGGATATAAATTTGTTTATAAAAATAAATCTATTGTTTATGGCGGTGATACTGCATATTGCGATAATTTAGTTAAAATGACTTCTGGAAGCGATCTTGCTATAATTGAAGCGGGAGGAAAATCTGAAAATGATTCAACTCATATGACAATTAAACAAGCCGAATCAGTTGGTGAAACTGCAAAAGAATATTTTCTTGTTCATATTAATGAATAATATTTAATGATAATTGTTTTACAATTTCATATTTTTCGGCTCGTTTTATCAAAATATAATAACTGATATTTATTTGCCCTATGGTGTAACGGTAACACAGAGGCCTCTGGAGCCTTGGTTCTGGGTTCGAATCCTAGTAGGGCAGCTTAAAAATGAAAAATGAATAAAATTTTAAATAAAAATATTAAAACTTTCCACAAAATCGAGTCTATTTCGTTAGTGGCAATTTATGTGTTTTTGTTACTAATCACATCTTCCCACTTTCACCCAGTAGATTTTGGAAATTCTAAATCATTATTGAATAAAGCTCCAGTTGAAAAAAGCGAGCACAGTTACACGGCAAAAGACTGTCCAATCCTTAATTTTGCACAAAATGGATTTAATAGTTCAAATTTCATTAATGATGCTACAAAAGTAGATTTAGAAACTACTCTACTAATCATTCCAACCACAAGTTTTTGCTTTGAAAAGAATTTTAGATACTCTTTTCAACTTCGAGGTCCTCCTTCTCTTTAGTTTTTTTTGGAATTATCACTTTAAAAATTAAACTAATCGGAGAAAATCTTATGAAAAAGAATTTATTTCTTTTAAAGAGAATTGTTCTATTATTCTCTTTATTAACAATTTTAGCCTTCACAACAGCTTGTGAAGACGACCCAGTTGCTCCTCAAGAAGAGCATTTAGAAGCCATTGGAATGGTTTTTTATGATTCAGGAATTGAAGTTGCACGAATTATACGCGGTGTAACTTCTGATACTTTAAAAGCTCCTTTAGGCGGTTTATCTGAACATTATGATATAAAATTTATTGACGAAAGCGAAAATGAATTTGACCCACCTTCAACCGAAACCCAAACTTTGGCTTGGGAATTTGAAGATGTATCAATTGCTGATATTTGGCAACACGAAGGCGAAGAAGGTTCTTTTGCTTTCCATTTACAAGGATTACTTGTCGGCGAAACTAATATCGAATTTTTTGTAATGCACAATGACCACAACGATTATCGTTCTGGCAAAATTCCAGTAAAAGTAATAAATGAAGAAAATACTTACGGAATTCCAATTGGATTAGAGCTTAGCAACGAAATAACTGGCGATATTCTTATTGCAATTAATAACAGTCAAGTAATTGGTCAATTATCAATTATTAATGGTGACACAACAGATCATTTTGAAGTAGAGTTTTTTGACGAATTTAACAATTATTTCCAACCAGCTTCGCCACCCCATACTTTGCTTGTGGAAGTTGCTGACGAGAGTATTGTACAAATTGTTGGTCAAGAAGCTGATGAACCTTGGGCTTTTAAAGTTGCTGGATTAAAATCTGGTTCCACAACAATTACTATTAAAATTTTACATGATGGAAATGTAGGAGTCAGTTTTGCACCAATCACAGTTAATGTTAATTAGTAAGTACTTAAATACAATGACGATAATTCCTATTTTCGTCATTTTATTATCAATAAGTTCTTTTGGACAAACTAACGATTTTGTTGGATTTGTTTATGATTCTGAAACAAACGAGCCTGTAATAAACGCAGCAGTTCAAATTCTTGAATTGGAACGATATGAAATTGCCGATTTAGATGGAAAATTCACTTTTAAAGATATTCCAGAAGGAACGTTTAAAGTAAGAATTACTCACATTGCTTATAAAGAAGGCTTATTTTTTCTAAAATGTGAAAATAATCCAACAAATCGATTTTATATGCTCGAACCAAAATTGATAAATATCTCAACAGTTACGGTTACAGCACACAATACACAATCTAAATTTGACGATTTGCACGAGCTTTCCAACGTAATTAAAGGAAAAGAACTTCAAAAAGATTTGGGAATTACGCTGGCTTCAACTCTTAAAAATGAGGCTGGTATTGCAATGCGCTCAATGGGACCAGCTCCATCGCGACCAGTTATTAGAGGTTTGGGTGGTGATAGAGTTTTAATGAGTGAAGATGGAAACAAAACAACCGATTTATCATCTTCTTCGCCAGATCACGCAGTTACTATTGAACCATTTACCGTTGATAGAATTGAAGTTATTCGTGGACCCCGAGTTTTACAGCAAACATCAACCACAATTGGCGGTGTTGTTAATGTAATTAGAAAGGAAATTCCAGAAGAAATTCACAATTCTATTACTGGAACAATTGGAGCTTACACAGAAACGGCAAATAATGGATATTTAGGCTCGGCAATTGTTGAAATTCCTTTTAATCCAATTGCTTTTAGAGGTGAATTTAGCAAAAGAAAAGCTGATGACATAAATACACCAAATGGAATTTTGAAAAACTCATATTCCGATAATTTGAATTATAGTTTTGGTGGAAGTTTTGTTGGCGATTTTGGATTTTGGGGAAGCTCATTCCGTGGTTTTGAATTGGATTATGGCGTTCCTGGAGGATTTTTGGGCGCTCATCCAAAAGGTGTTGATATTACAATGAAACGATTTCAGTGGAATGCAAAATCGCGAATTAATCTTCATGGCAATTATCTTGAACACATTGAAACACAAATTAGCAGAATTTACTACCGCCACAAGGAATTTGAAAAAAATGGGGCAATTGGCTCCGAGTTTGAAATTACTAATTATATTGGATATGTAAATCTTGACCATAAAAACGTTTTTTTTCCATCAGTAGGTAATTTTGGATTTTCTTTTGAATCACGCGATTTTGTAGTTGGAGGCTTTGTCTTCACTCCCCCATCAAAATCGCTAAATTTAGCTGCATATTTATATGAATCAACAAATTTTAATAAAATCAATTTTGAGTTTTCCGCCAGATTAAATTTTGATAAAATTTCGCCACAATTTGAAAATCCAAATGCAAAAATTGGTGCAATTAGAGAAAGGATTTTTAACACATATTCACTAAGTTTTTCATCACTTTACTCAATTAGCGAAAATGTCCATGTTGGATTGAATATTAGTAAATCTTCCCGTGTGCCTACAATTGAGGAACTTTTTTCGGAAGGTCCGCATTTAGCTGCATATTCCTACGAAATTGGAAATCCAAATTTGCAAGATGAAAATGGCTTTGGAACTGAGCTTTTTATTTATCATAAGTTTAATAATTTATTCTTCAATTTCAATTTTTTCAGAAATGATTTAAGTTATTATATTATTCCACGAAATACTGGAAACACCGATTGGAGTACTTTTTTGCCAATTTATGCAAGTAGCGGAACTGGTGCGCTTTTTATCGGTGGCGAAGGACAATTTGAGTGGGAATTTATGAATAATTTTACTTTTGAATCCTCCGCAAGTTATACAAAAGGCAACTTTAAAGATTCAGGCAAACCACTTCCGCAAATTCCACCTTTTAAGGGAATTGTTGAAATTAGCTTTTCAAACGATATTTTATCTTTTGGAATTATCGGAGAATGGGCGTTATCACAAAACAGAGTTGATGAATTTGAAGAGTCAACTAACGGATATTTCATCCTAAATTCTTTTGCTCAGTACTCAATTTCGCAATCAGAATTGATTCACACATTTTCATTTTCGTTTGATAATATACTAAATAAAGAATATCGTAATCACTTATCGCTTGTAAAATCGATACTTCCAGAGGCTGGCAGAAATGTAAGGTTGACTTACAAATTGTATTTTCATTAAAAAATGAGCTAATAATTTTTGTTATTAGCTCTTTTATAAATCTTAAAATTCAATTGGGATTGTTTTAAATTGACCCTTTACATCAACAGTACGATCAAGATTTGGTGTATCATATTCAAAAATGCTTCCTTTTAAATTAAATTTACCAGAAATGTTTGTTTTACTTGATTTAGTAATTTCTACAATTCCAGAATACATAACATAAAAAGTTGAATCATTATAAAAATATACTCCTATAAAATCTTCACCAGATTCAATATCAACTCCAATATTGTATTTTCCAACTGTAGGAAGTTCGTTTGTAATTTTTGCTAATGTTAAATAATTAGAAGCAAACGCATCACCTTCCATTCTTTGCATAACTACAGTAAAGCCAGAGAGAGTATCGCTACTTTGCATTCCAGCAAAAGTTAAAGCGTCAAATTTATCATTTAAATCACCAGATATTGCAATATAATTTTCACTTTCAACAGTTTCGGTAGGAGAATCCTCATCGCAACCTATAAAAAATATTGCTACAAATAAAAACGAAATTAGTAAGAATTTAGTACGCATTTTTTCCTCCAATAGTTAAAATTTATGTCCTAAATTTATAAAAAAAAACAGAATTGTCTTAATCCTGGATAATGCAATAGGATTAAAATAAACAATTTTAGAAAAAGAACAATGAATATAGAAGCGAACTTGCCCCGACTTACTCGGTCTTAGCGTTTGTACCCAAAAGGTTAAGTGAACAATAGTACAAACGC
>PCUD01000043.1:19575-22458 GCA_002786785.1 Ignavibacteriales bacterium CG18_big_fil_WC_8_21_14_2_50_31_20
TTAGTAATTTAAATAACCGAGTAGGTCTAAATAATATTTTTACTAACAGAGATTTTTTATGAAATCAGTTAATAATTGGATTAATGCTTATTTAATAACGTTGCTTTTTGTGGTTTTTTTATTATTTTTGTTTTCCACGCCACAATATTCACAAACTGAAGTCCCAAATCCAGTTGTTTTTGGAAGCGATTCAAATTTTCCTCCATACGAATTTTTAGACGAAAATGGCAAACCAGCAGGATTTAGTATTGATTTGATGCAAGCTATTGCGGACGAAATGGGATTTAATATAGAATTCAAATTAGGTATATGGGCAGAAATTAAAAATGAATTCGAAAATAAAGAGACAATTCATGTTTCAGATATGTTTTATTCGGAAGAACGTGACAAGAAATTTGATTATGCAATCCCCCACGAAATTACATACGATAAAATATATGTTCGAAAAGACAACAAAGAAATATTTTCAATTTCAGATTTAGCAAACAAAAAAGTTGCTGTTTATATGTCGTCAACTTTGGAAGAATATTTAACAAAAAATCATCCCAAAATAAATTTAATCCCTGTACCAAGTGAACAAGATGCCTTAATATTACTTTCAGAAGGTAATTGTGATGCTGCAATTGTTTCCAACATTATTCAGAATGAAGTTATTACTAAGCTTAAAAATAATAATTTAATTGTTATAGGCAGACCATTATTTCCTCGAGAGTTTTCTCTTGTTGTTAAAAAAGGCAATGATAAATTATTAAAACTAATTAATGTTGGACTTGTTCGTTTAAAGGGAAATGGTAAGTTTAATGAACTTCATAAAAATTGGTTTACTACACAAAAGGAATCTTGGATTTCAAAAAATTTAGTTTTAATAATCTCAGTCCTTGTTGGAATGGTTATTTTATTTGTAATAATCAATATTTCCCTCCGTGTTTTAGTTAGAAGAAAGACAAAAGAACTTGAGTTTGTTAATTCTCGCTTAAAATTAATTTCAAATGTAAAAGCTGCAAGAATTGATAAATATTCAGCAAAAGAACAAATTGCAGAGTTACTCAATTATATTAAAGATACTTTTAAAGTAGATGCCTGCATTGTGCGAATCATAGAGGGCAACCAACTTAAACTTTGGGGCAGCGTAGGTATTAAAAAGGAAAATATAATTGAAGCATTTGCCATAAACGAAGGAGTTGGTGGCAAAATAATTAGCACAAAAAAAGCAATTAGAATTAAGAACATTAGTGTAGAAAAAGCCCAAGTTGAGGCAGCTAAACTTTATCCTAACTTATATGAATTTATATCCTATGCTGGGGCTCCCCTTCTAATTGAAGATAAAGTAATTGGAATAATTGGAATTTATTCTGAAAAAACAGAACATGAATTTTCTGAAATTGATTTAGAACATCTAAAAATTGTTGCAAATCAGATTGCAATTTCTATAGAAAACTCAACGCTTTTTGAGCAAAACATTAAGCAAAAAGAGATTTTAATAGAACAAATTGTTTCAAGAAAAAAAGCTGAAGAAACTTTAAAAGCAAGTGAAGAAAAATTCAAATTGGCTTTTCATACAAGTCCCGATTCAATTAATATTACCCAATTTGACGGAACCTACGTTGATATAAATGAAGGATTTACTGCATTATCAGGCTTCACAAAAGAAGATGTAATTGGCAAAACTTCAACCGAACTTAATATTTGGGTTGACATAAAAGATAGAGATAAATTAGTTGAAGGATTAAAAACTGAGGGTAGATATTCAAATCTTGAAGCAAAATTTAGAATGAAAAATGGCGATGTTATTATTGGTTTAATGTCTGCATCAATAATTTCGTTAAGTAATGTTAATCATATACTCACCATTACCAGAAATATAACCGAAATTGTAAAAGCACAGGAAAAGTTACAAGAAAGCGAAACACGCTTTAGAACTGCATTTGAAAACTCAGCAGTTGGAATGTGCTTGATTTCATTAGATGGTAAATTTTTACAAGTCAACTCTAAACTCTGTCAAATGCTTGGGTATTATGCTCCTGAATTACTTTCCTTAAATTTTCAACAAATTACACATCCTGATGATATTTTACAAAGTAATGCATATATATCAGAGGCAATTAATTATGAGAACATTAATCTTCATTTTGAAAATAGATACATCAAAAAAAATGGAGATGTTATTTGGATAGAAGTTTCTTCTTCTCTTTTAAGAGATGAAGATAATGAACCCCTTTATTTCATTTCACAAATTATAGATATTTCTGAGAGAAAAATAGCTGAGGACCAATTACGCCAAAAGGATATTGAATTTAGAAAACTATCAGCACATGTACCCGATTTGATATTTCAATTTACAAAAAATGCAGAAGGTAAATATTATGTTCCAATAGCTTCGGATGGTATTATAAACATTTTTGGATGTTTACCTGAAGAAGTAGTTGATGATTTTTCACCAATTGCTAAAGTTATACATCCAGATGATGCCCAAAGAGTGATTAACGAAATAGAATTATCAGCACAGAATTTAACATTTTTTGAATGTGAATTTAGAGTTCTTATTCCAGGTAAAGATTTACAATGGATATATTCCAGATCTACACCCGAAAAATTACCAGATGAAAGTGTGACTTGGTATGGTTTTAATACAAATACAACTGAAAGAAAACTTGCAATGGATGAAATTAAGAAATTAAATGAAACATTGGAACAAAAAGTAATTGAACGCACTACACAACTGGAGGCAACAAACAAAGAGTTGGAATCTTTTGCATATTCAGTTTCTCACGATTTGAGGGCACCTTTACGCAGCATTGACGGCTTTAGTCAAGCAATCCTAGAGGATTACTATGATAACCTTGATGAGCTTGGTAAAAATTTCCTTAATCGCATTCGTGCTTC
>PCUD01000068.1:0-54195 GCA_002786785.1 Ignavibacteriales bacterium CG18_big_fil_WC_8_21_14_2_50_31_20
AAAATTCGCACATCAAATTTATATGTTTTAGCAGTTACCGAAATTGAATTAATTGAATCGGCAATTAATAAAATAAACCCAGATGTTGTAATTATTGATTCAATACAAACAATGCAACGCGCAGAATTGGATAACGCTCCAGGCACAGTTACACAAATTAGAGAATCAGCAAATCAAATAATGCAGCTTGCAAAAAGTAAAAATTTTGTGGCGGTTCTTGTCGGTCATATTACAAAAGAAGGCTACATTGCTGGTCCTAAATTACTTGAGCACATGGTTGATGCAGTTTTGCAATTTGAAGGCGATAGAAATCATAATTATAGAATTTTGCGTTCTCTAAAAAATCGTTTTGGTGGAACAAATGAAATTGGCATTTTTGAAATGCACGATGATGGTTTAACAGAAGTAAAAAATCCAAGTGAAATTTTCCTGAGTGAACATTCTGCCGATTCAACTGGTTCTGTAATTACAGCCACAATAGAAGGCAGCCGTCCTGTGCTGCTTGAAGTGCAAGCTCTTGTTACACCTTCAAATTATGGTAATCCACAACGTGTAGCCACTGGCTTTGATTATAAACGATTATCAATTCTATTAGCTGTTTTGGAAAAACGAGTTAAACTTAGATT
The DNA here is from genome assembly GCA_002786785.1 of Ignavibacteriales bacterium CG18_big_fil_WC_8_21_14_2_50_31_20. GTDB lineage: Bacteria > Bacteroidota > Ignavibacteria > Ignavibacteriales > Melioribacteraceae > 1-14-2-50-31-20. Next base: position 627 of record PCUD01000068.1, read on the forward strand.
ATCCTCAGCAAATGTTTTTATTAATATTGCTGGTGGATTAAAAATTTATGAACCAGCTGCCGATTTAGCCGTTTGTTGTTCAATTGTATCAAGTTTTAAAGATAAATCGTGCAAAGAAGGTTTTGTGGCAATTGGTGAAGTTGGTCTTGGTGGAGAAATACGCAGCGTTAGTCAAATTGAAAAAAGGATTCAAGAGGCAGAAAAATTAGGCTTTACTTCAATAATAATTCCTAAAACAAATTATAAATCAGTAAAAGGAAAATATTCGATAAATGTTATTCCAGTAAAAAATATTTTTGATGCACTTGTTGAAATTATGGGATAAAAAAGGCGCCTTAAAAAGACGCCTATAGCAATCTATTTACCTAAACTCTTTTCAGCTTCTATAGAAACCTCTGGCGAAACCAAAATTCTACCACATGATTCACATGTAAATAGTCTTCTATTTTGCCTCAATTCAATTTGTCTCTGCGAGGGAATAATATTATGGCATCCGCTACAAGCAGAACGATTTATTGTTACAATTGCTTTTCCTTTCAAGGCTTTTCTAATTCTCATGTAAACACTATAATCAGCTTTTTTTACTTGACTAGCAATTTTCTCTCTTTTTTCTCTAAGTTTAGCTTCTTCAATTTCATTTTCTTTAATAATTTTTTTTAATTCAACCTGATTTTCCATAAGAACAGCAGTGTTTTCTTCCACGCTTGGTAAAAGTTCTTCAATTGCACTCTTAAGTTTTTCACTGTTAAGCTCAAAATCAACATTTTCAGAACTAAGGCGTTCAATTTCGGATTCAGAATGGTCAATTTCTTTTGTTAAAGCATCATATTCCTTATTGTTTCTAACTTTATAAAGTTGTGCTTTAAACTTTTTCAAATTACTTGTAAGCCTCTCAATTTCTTCTTCATTATCCTTTCTTTTATCAAGAGATTCTGACCTAATGCTTTCTTTTTCATCAATTTGGTCTTGAATTTCTTTAATTTTTGCATTAAGGCTATTTACCCGTAATGGAAGATCCCCGCGTAACTCTTCTAACTGATCTAACTCATCGTCAACTAATTGAAGCGAGAAGAGTGTAATTAATCTGTTAATCATTTATTTCTCCTAATTAATAATAAAACTTTATTGGGTTTGTTGACCCACTATATTTAAAAATTTTTATAACTTCATTTTCGTTTTTAATAAACTTATCTAATATTTTTTTTATTTGATTTAAGACAGGAACTTCTGTTTCGTAATGTCCAGCATCAATAAGCATAATTCTATTTTCAGCATCTTGGAAGGAATGAAATTTTACATCCGCAGTAATAAACGCATCAGCATTTTGAGCAATTGCATTTTCAATTAAATCGGAACAAGAACCTCCACAAACAGCCACTTTTTTTATTTTTGCGCTTTTACCAAGAGTAAATTTTAATCCATTTGTCTGTAAATGCTTAGTAACATGAGCAAGAAATTCATTTGGTGTCATATTATATTCCAAGTTACCAATAGCACCAGCTCCATAATTAACGTTTTTATTTTTTAATGCAAAAACATCAAATGCAGGTTCTTCATAGGGATGTACTAATTTCATAGCGGTAATTACAGAATTTAATTCCCACGAATTGACTAAAATTTCTATCCTAACTTCATTTACAACTTCAAACATATTTGCTTTACCAATTGTTGGATTTGAAATTAAAGAGCCTTCAAAAGTACCTTTAACATTATTTCTTGAGCTACATTTTGAATATTCACCAATAATTCCACCACCAGCATTAAAAATGGCATTAGCAACAGCTTCAACATTTTTTTCTGGAGTATAAACAACTAATTTATATTGATTGCTTTCTTGATGTTCCAAGAAATTTATGTTTTTTAATTTTATCCTACTGGCAAGTTCAAAGCTAACTCCACCTTTTGTATAGTCCAAATTTGTATGGGCGGAATAAAGCGTGATATTATTTTTAATGAGTTCTTTAATTATTTGGGATTTTTTACTTGAATCAAAATTGAGTTTACTGATTGGATTGAAAATGAATGGATGGTGAGTAATTATTAAGTTACATTTCTTTTTGATGGCTTGCTGCAGTACCTTTTCATCCAAGTCAAGTGCTAAAAGTACATTATCCACTTCATCTTTTGGATTTCCCACCTGCAAGCCAACGTTATCTTTAATCAAAGCAACACCAGTTGGTGCCCATTTTTCAAAATGTTTTATAACATAATTTATATTCATATAATCCAAAAAAAAAGCACCCCTAAATTTGGAGGTGCATTTTTAAATTTTTATTTCAATTCTGTGTTTCTTGAATTGATACTAAAATCCTTATAATATATTTATTTCTTATTCTCATATTTTCAGGTATGTAATTTAAGATTAATTACGAATATTTTCAAGAACCGAATTTAAAAGAAACAGCTAAAATAATTTTTCTAGTGCAATTCTAATCCGTTTAACTCCTTCTACCAAATTTTCCATTGAAGTTGCATAAGCAATACGTATAAAACCTTCGGTTCCAAAAACAGAACCTGGTATTGTAACAACTTTTGCTTCCGAGATTAAATACATAGCTAAATCATAAGAATTAGTAATTGTCACTCCATCAAAGCTTTTCCCAATAAAATGGCTAATATCTGAAAAAAGATAAAATGCACCTTTTGCATTAGATGTTATAAGTCCATCAATTTTACAAAGTGAGTCAAATAAAAATTTTCTTCTCTCAGAAAAGACTTTGTGCATATCTTTAACATCGTCTTGTGATCCTGAAATAGCTTCAAGTGCGGCATATTGTGATATTGAACTTGGGTTTGAAGTCATGTGACTTTGCAGCTTTCCCATTGCACTTATTATTTCTTTTTCAGCAGCAGCAAATCCAATTCTCCAACCAGTCATAGAATATGCTTTTGAAACACCATCAATAAGAATAGTTCTCTTTTTTAATTCTGAACTTAAAGAAGGAAAACTTACAAATTCGAAATTGTCATAAACTAATCTGGAGTATATTTCATCGCTAATAACATATAAATCATAATCTAATACAATTTTGCCAATCTCTTCAAGTTCAGTTTTTGAATAAACAGAGCCAGTTGGATTTGAAGGATTACATAAAATTAATGCTCTTGTTTTAGGGGTAATTGCTGCTCTTAATTGCGTTGGCGAAATTTTAAAACCACTTTCTATAGTAGTATCAATAATAACTGGAACCCCGTCAACTAATTCAACCAATGCAGGATATGTAACCCAATATGGAGCTGGAATAATGACTTCCTCGCCTTTTTCAACAATAGTTTGTAAAGCATTATAAATTGAATGCTTTGCACCATTAGATACAATAATTTCATTTGCCTTGTATTCAACACTCGTAAAATCTTTTATCCATTTACCAACGGCTTCACGTAATGGAATTATTCCACTTGCCAAAGTATAAATAGTATAACCTTTTTCCATTGCAGTAATTGCTGCATTTTTTATTCTTTGTGGTGTTGGAAAATCTGGTTCACCAACAGATAAATCAATAACATTAATTCCTAGTGCTTTAAGCTCTATCGCTTTAGCCGCTATTTTCATCGTTCCAGAAAATTCCATCTCTTTTACTTTTGCCGATATATGCATTCAATCCTCAAATAATTTGAACATTAAAATTAGCATTTCATTGAATTTTTTGAAAGTAAAAACTAAATATTCTTTCAGATTTCTGAAATTTTATTCTATCTTTGAAATATTAATTGAGAATTTTTTATTATAAATTCTCTTTTTAAAATTTAATTTTAATTAATTGTGATTTATCTCACATATTATTTTTTTTTCTTATTTGATTAAATCTTAAATTACTATTATTTTTCAACAATATCTATAATGATAAATATAATTAGTTAAAATTTTTATATTACTTCTGAAATATTTATTAAAAAATAATATAATCAACATTTTATAAAAAATATTTTAATATTATGAAACTAAAATTTTATGGGACAAGGGGTTCAATTCCAATTTGCGAGCAATCATTTCAAAAGTATGGTGGAAACACGACATGCATTGCCTTATGTAATGCAAAAAATGTTTATGTTTTTGATTCTGGTACTGGTATAAGGAATTTAGGCAATGAATATTTTTCAAATCATAATCATAGTTTAACTAATGTAATTTTATTTTTTTCCCATTTTCATTGGGATCACATTCAAGGATTTCCTTTTTTTCTACCTGCTTATGACCCAAGCAGAGAATTTACAATTGCAACTATTGGTAGAAATGATGATTACTTCGATTTGAAAGCCATTTTTGAAAATCAAATGAGAAAAGAATTTTTCCCTGTACCACTTGAAAAAATGGGCGCTAAATTTAACTTTATCCAAGAAGAAACTAACTTATTCAAAAATGATGAGGTGAAAATAATTTCTTCAGAACATAACCATCCAGGACGAGCTTTTAGCTATAGAATTGCAATTGAAGGTAAAATTATTGTTTTTGTAACAGATGTTGAACACATAGATGGAATTGACCCAAGAGTTGTTGCTATTTCGAAAGATGCCGATATATTAATTCATGAGGCACAATATACGCCAGAAGAATTAGTAAAACATAAAGGATGGGGGCATAGCAGTTGGATGCAGGCAATTGAAGTTGCCAAATTAGCAAATGTTAAAAAGCTATTTATTACACATCATGACCCAGACCATGATGATAATTTTCTTGATAAAATAGAAGTTGAATGTAAAAAACATTTTCTTAATGTGGAATTGGCTAAAGACAATTTAGAGGTTGAGTTATAATATGGATATGTTTTTGTTAGCAGCAATTGAAGAAGCAAAAAAAGGTCTTGACGAAGGCGGAATTCCAATAGGCTCTGTCCTTGTTCATAATGGCAAAATAATCGGACGCGGGCATAATCGCAGAATTCAAAAAGGTAGTTCAATTTTGCACGGTGAAATGGATGCTCTTGAAAATGCTGGAAGATTACCCGCAAAAATTTATAAAGAATCAGTACTATATACAACACTTTCTCCCTGCCCAATGTGTTCGGGCGCAATTCATCTTTATGGGATACCCAAAGTAGTTATTGGTGAAAACAAAACTTTTAGGGGAGAAGAAGAACTCTTACGTTCAAAAGGAGTTAAAATTGAAGTTGTTAATGACAATACTTGTATAAATATGATGAATAAATTCATTGATGAAAATCCAATACTTTGGAATGAAGATATTGGAGAAGAATAAAAAATGACAAAAAAGCTAACTATTAAACAAGCCAATAATAATTAGTTTGGGCTATTTAGATTTTGAATTAATAATCTAAATAGCCTATTTTTTTTATCATTTGATAATAAATTATATTATTTTATAAGTGTAAAACTTCAACAACAATAATATTTGGAATATTAAAGATGGATGATAATCAACCAGACCAAATTAAGTTTATTTATAAATTTAATTTTAAAGAACAAATTGCTGTATCATTTGAAGTTAAAATTAATTACCAAACGTTACTTATTGAGAATAATGTAACGCATAGTGATAAAGACTGGACAAAGTTGAAAAATTTCAAATGTCCTAATTGTCCTATTGATGAAGAGAAAAATGAATTTTGCCCACTTGCCATAAATCTAGAAGGTGTATTACAGTTTTTTAATGAACTACCATCATATAAAGAAGCTACAGTTTCGGTGGAAACTAATGAACGAATAACATATAAAGAAACAACTGTTCAAATTGGTGTTGGAAGTTTATTAGGAATAATAATGGCAACCAGCGGTTGCCCTGTTATTGGTGTGCTCCGCCCTCTTGTACGTTTCCACCTTCCATTCGCATCTTTGGAAGAAACAGAATATCGTGTATTTTCCACTTATATTTTTGCACAATATTTTAAATTTGTTACTGGTGGTGAGCCAGATTGGGATTTATCAAAACTCAAAAAATCATATGAGCAGATTCAAATAGTAAATAGAAATATTGTGACAAAACTATCTGATGTTGAACTAAACGATACAAGTAGAAACGCTGTTGTAACATTAAGTAGCTTTGCAGAATATATTATTTTTAATCTTGAAGACAAAGAATATATTCACTTAAAAGATGTTTTTAACTCGTTTGGTGAATCTATTGATTGGGAAATTACACCAAGGACAATATTGAAAAACAGGAAAGATTAAGATTGCTTTTCTGATTTATCATCATCATCATCAATAATTTCTGTAAATTCTGCATTATTTGCATCTTCTGTTTTAATTATCTCAACAGTAAAATTGGCTACCACGCCTGCTAAAGCACCAACAGCTGCTAAAATAGGGGCTGCAAAAACACCGATAACACCAAAGCTTAAAGGAATTTCAATAAATGTTTTGCCTTCGGTATCTTTTATAATTATTCTGCGGATATTCCCTTCTCTTATCAAGTCTTCAATTTTTCCTAATAATTCTTTGCCTTTTACTTTAAATTCCATTTTAACTCCAAGTTATTTGTGACTTTTAGATGGTTTACAATATTAAAAGTTCCAAAAAAAAACCGTGAAAAATTTCACGGCTTAATTATAAATAATATTATCATCTAAAAAACTGATATCTATTATCAACAATATCTGCTTCATTCTTTATTTCAAGTAACCACTGTGTGTATAAAGCAGATTTTTTTTGATTTAGCAAAGAAGTTCTAATAGAATTTTTTTGCATTGAGAAAGATGTTGAATCAAAAGGAGTTTTGCTAGTAACTTTAATTATATAACTTCCTCTATTACCTTTAAATGGCTCAGATATTTTATTTACAGGCAATTCCAAAGCTTTTTGTGAAAACGCATAATCCCTTCCTAAAGTTGGTATTGAGCCAGCTGGAGTAAAGTTAATAGCTGTTGATATTTTTGCATCTGAAAAAACTTCGGTAGCTTTATTAAAATCACTATCAGCTATTTTTGTTTCTATTTCTTTAGTAATAGATAACTCTTTTTCACTTTTTTTCTCTCTTTTTACCAATAACTCTATACTACTTTTAACTTCATCAAGAGGTTTAAACCCGGCTTTAGAAACATCTGAAATTAGTGCAACAACATAACCGCTTTGAAATTTGAAAACTGGTGTAATATCATCAACATCGTTGTCAAAAGTAAAAAGTAATAAAGAGCGGTTTGAACCAAGACCAGGAATTGAACTGGCATCTTTTAGTAAATCTGGTGTTTCAAGCACTTGATATCCTAATTCTTTTGCTGTTGATTCAAATCCGTTTTCTTCAGCTAAATATTGGAAATCCGTTGCAGTATTATACTTTTTATCAACTGTTGTTGGAGATGCAATAACTTTATTAATTATGCTCTCAACAACATATTTATTATTTGTCTTATCAGTAACAAGAATAATATGCCATCCAAATTGAGATTTTATTGGACTTTGAATTTTTCCAACTCGCCCATTAAAAGCAGCTTTTTCAAATTCTGGAACCATTTGTCCTTTGCCAAACCAACCAAGAGAACCACCATTTTTTCCACTTCCTGGATCTTCAGATTTTTCAATGGCTATTTTAGCAAAATCGCCACCAGATATAAGATCTTTATAAATTGTTTTGGCTTGGTTTTCATCTTTAACTAAAATATGCGATGCTTTAACAAGTGTTTCATTTGATTTAATACTCTTGTTAACTTTATAGAGAATAAAACCTTCATTAGTTAAAACAGGGCCAACAAAAGAACCAGCTTTTGCATTTACTATTAAATCTTGTGCCGCTGCAGGAATTTGTGAAATTTGTAATGTGTCTTTTGAATATGGTTTTTCTGAATAAATTTCAACAAAAGTTTTGAAACCACTCGTGTCAGATTTAACTTTCTCAAGAATTGCGGATAAATTTTTCTCAATTGCAATTGTATCGGAATGTGAAGCTCCAGTATTAAAAATCACATATTTTACTTTTCTTGTTTCTTCTTTTTTGTAATCATTTTTGTGCTCGGAATAATAGTTACTAATTTCATCATTAGTAGGAATTAATGTTGAATCATTTTGAATAGGTAGGCTAACTAAAATATAATCAGCATTCATTCTAACATTATCATCATCAAATTTTCTTCTAATTTCTTCATCAGTAACAAAAGCAGAAGCATTAACAAGACTGGTCAATTTTTCTTGAAGTATTTGCTGTCTTACTTGATCTTCTATCTGAAGAATAGCGGTTTTGTTTTGTGGATTTCTAATAGCAGCATCATAAGCTTCTCTATTAAATCTTCCAGTAGAATCAATAAAATATTGAGTAACTGATTGTGGAGGATTTGGTCCCAGCAATAAATCTTTAATCTCATTATCTGAAACATTTAAATCATACTCACTAATTTTTTGTTCCATTAATTTTTGACTAACTAAACTTTCCCAAACTTGATCGCGAAATTGATCCATTTGGCTTTCTGGTATTTCTTGTCCATTTTGTTTTAATTGAAATTCTCTATATCTATCCAATAAATTTGCAAAATCTTGGTAAGATATTTTTTCACCATTAACTTTACCTAAATCATTACTTCTTGTGCCAATTGCATCAGCAATTTTTGAATCTGAAAGAACCATAAAGAGCACAAATAATCCGCCAACTGTAACAATGAACCATGGAGCTAGGCTCCGCATCTTAGCCATCATTCCCATAATATTAACTTCCTCCAACTAAAAAACTATTTTAAAAAACACGATTGTAAATTTAGTTAGAGTATTGCCTAAAATCAATAATATAACATACATCAAAATTATGTTAAGTTATTTTATTTTAACAAAATATGCACTAATATAAATTCGTTTCCTATTATTGTAATAAATTTAAATTAGAGTTAACTTGATATTGTAAATATTTAACTTATAAATCAATTAATGGAGGTAATAATGCCAACAACAACCGAAAATTTAAAGGAAGCCTTTGCAGGTGAAAGCCAAGCAAATCAAAAATACAGAGCATTTGCTGCAAAAGCTGAAAAAGATGGTTTTACTAACATTGCAAAATTATTTAAAACAACTGCAGAAGCAGAAAGAATTCATGCTGAAGGACATTTGAAAGCACTTGATAAAGTTGGTTCTACATTAGAAAACTTAAAAGAAGCAATTAGTGGTGAAACTTATGAGTTTGAAGAAATGTATCCCCCAATGTATGAACAAGCTGAAGCAGAAGGACATAAAGCCAAAAGGATGTTTAAATGGGCAGTTGAAGCAGAGCAAATTCATGCAAAACTTTATGCACTAGCACTTGCAGCAGCTGAAGAAGGCAAAGACCTTGATGTTTCAGATTTTTATCTTTGCCCAGTTTGTGGGCATATTGAATTTGGTGAAGCACCTGAAAAATGTCCAATTTGTGGTGTTTCTGGCGATAAATATATACAAGTTTAATTTCATTTTTTTTAGTAAAGATGTTTTAAACATCTTTACTAATTTTATAAATAAACTCACCCCAATTTCTTAAATTCCCTTATAATAAAATTTTAATTAATTAAGGAAAGTACGATGAAGGTAAAAATTATGGTATTATTATTTACAACACTATTCTTTGCAGGATGCAACAGCAAAGATATAAATCCATTATTGGATAAATGGGAAACTCCATTTGAAACCCCACCATTTAATTCAATTATTGAAGAACATTATTTGCCAGCATTTTATGAGACCATAAAATTGCAGAATGCAGAAATTGATGCAATTGTTAACAACACAAATACTCCAACTTTTGAAAATACAATCGTGGCAATTGATAATAGTGGTGAGCTTCTTAAACGAGTTAGCCGAGTTTTTGGTGCGATGAATGGAGCTATGAACAGCGATAAAATTCAAGAAATTTCAAAGGAAATTTATCCAAAACTCTCCGAGCATTTTGATAATATTAATATGAATCCCGCACTTTTTACAAAAATTAAGGTGCTTTATGAAAAAAAGGCTAAATTAAATCTTACTAAAGAACAAAGTATTCTTTTAGATAATTATTACAAAGATTTTATACGTGGTGGAGCCAATTTAAATAAAGAAGATAAAGCAAAGCTTGGTAAAATTAATATCGAACTTTCTACGCTTTCTATTCAATTTGGTGAAAATTCATTAAAAGAAACAAATAAATTTGAACTAGTAATTGAGAACAAAGACGATTTAGTTGGGCTTCCAGAAAGTGTTATTGCTAATGCTGCCGAAACGGCAACAAGTAAAGGCAAAAATGGGAAATGGATTTTCACAATTTCAAAACCAAGTTTAATTCCATTTCTTCAATATTCTGAAAAAAGAGATTTACGCGAAAAAATTTATACCGCTTATTTTATGAGTGGAAATAATAGCAATGAATTAGATAATAAAAACTTATTAGTAAAAATGGCAAATTTACGTTTAGAAAAAGCTAAATTACTCGGTTATGATTCACATGCTAACTTTGTACTAGATGAGCAAATGGCAAAAAATCCTTCAAATGTTTATATGCTTTTAGAAAAAGTTTGGACACCCGCAATTAACCGAGCCAAAGAGGAAAGTGTGGAAATGCAAAAACTAATTACTAATGAAGGCAATAGTTTTAAGCTCGCTTCTTGGGATTGGTGGTATTATTCTGAAAAAGTAAAAAAAGAAAAATACAATCTTGATGAAAATGAATTACGCCCCTATTTTGAAGTTAATAATGTAATTAAAGGGGTATTTGGTTTAGCTACTACTCTTTTTGGCATTACATTTGAAGAACGAAATGATATACAAAAATATCACCCAGATGTTAAAGTTTTTGAAGTAAAGGAAGCCGATGGAAAACATATTGGAATTTTATATACAGACTATTTCCCTCGTGATAGCAAGCGTTCTGGTGCATGGATGGATGAATTCCGCCGTCAATATAAAAAAGATGGCAAAATGGTAACTCCATTAATTTATAATGTTGGAAATTTTTCTAAACCGACTGGTGATATGCCCGCATTAATAAGTTTAGACGAAACGCTGACTTTATTCCATGAATTTGGACATGCTTTGCATGGATTATTATCAAACTGTACTTACGAATCAGTTGCTGCAACTGAAACTCCTCGCGATTTTGTTGAATTTCCTTCACAAATAATGGAAAATTGGGCTTTGCAGCCAGAGGTTCTAAAAACTTATGCTAAAAACTATGAAACTGGAGAAATTATTCCACTTGAATTAATAAATAAAATTAAAAAATCATCAAAATTTAACCAAGGTTTTGCTACAACGGAGTACCTTGCTGCTTCGTTTCTTGACATGGATTGGCATACAATTACAGAGCCAATAACAATTGATGCAATTACTTTTGAAACTAATTCAATGAATAAAATTGGATTAATTCATGAAATAAAACCCCGTTACCGAAGTACTTATTTTAATCACATATTTTCGGGTGGATATTCTTCTGGATATTACAGTTACATTTGGTCAGAGGTTCTTGATGCAGATGCTTTTGCAGCATTTAAAGAAAGTGGAAATATTTTTAATCCAGAACTAGCAAAAAAATATCGAGAATTTATTCTTTCCTCAGGTGGAACTGATGATGCAATGGAACTTTACAAAAAATTCCGCGGCTTAGAACCAGGAATTGAACCACTTTTAGAACGAAGGGGTTTAAACTAAAATTACTAAAAAATACTGAGGGCTAATAACCCTCAGTATTTTTTAGTGCAATTTCTTCATGGATCAATATTTGATGTAAGTGAATATTATATTACTATTTCCAATTATTTCCTTTTTTATTCCAAATTCTCGATAAATAATCTTAGATTTGTTACTTAAAAAATTAAATAATATTTCCCCCTAATTTGAAAAACAGGAGAAAAAATGGCAATTATAAGACCTTTTAAGGGATTAAGACCTGACCCCCGAGTTGCTCATTTAGTAGCAAGTGTTCCGTACGATGTAGTTAACCGAAAGGAAGCTGCAGAATTGGCAAAAGATAATCCAATTTCATTTTTGCGTGTAACTCGTTCCGAAATTGAACTTGATGAAAGTACGGATGCTTATTCAAATGAAGTTTATCAAAAAGCAAATACAAACATGCAACGCTTAATTCAAGAAGCTCCACTTATTGAAGACGAACAAGATAGATTTTATATCTACAGACTAATTTGGAAAGATGTTACACAAGTAGGAATTGCAGCAACATTTTCGGTTGAAGATTATAATAATGACATTATAATGAAACACGAAAAAACAAGACGTGCAAAAGAGGATGATAGAACAAATCACATTGTTACTACAAATGTTCAGACTGGTGCTGTGTTTTTAACTTACAAGGGGATTGATGACATAAATGATTTGGTTGAAAAAACTATTCGAAACGAAGAGCCAATTTATAATTTTACAACTCCAGATAAAGTTACTCATACAATTTGGGTAATGCCAAAAGAAGCTAATGATATAATTGTATTTGAAATTGGAAAAGCAGAACATCTTTATATTGCTGATGGACATCATCGTGCTGCAAGTGCAAGCCGTGCTCAAAAAGTTAAAATGGAAGAAAATCCAAACCACACTGGAAAGGAAGAATATAACTTTTTAATGGCTGTTTTATTTCCAGCAGAACAATTAAAAATTTTACCATATAACCGAGTTGTTTTTGAACTAAACAATTTAACTAATGAATCATTTTTAGAAAAAGTTAAAGCTAGTTTCACTATTGAAGCTTCTGAAATTTCTTCTCCAAACGAAAAAGGGAAAATTGGAATGTTTTTAGATAAAAAATGGTATATGCTAACTCCAAATGAAAATGTTGTTCCAGGCGAAGCTGCAGGCGATAAATTAGATGTTTCAATACTTCAAGATTTTCTATTAGCTCCAGTTTTAGGAATTTTAGATCAACGTACTGATAATAATATTGATTTCATTGGTGGAATTCGTGGAACAGAAGAACTTGAAAAATTAGTAAATTCTGGTGCCGCTAAGGTGGCTTTTTCAATGTATCCAGTTAGTGTAAACGATTTAATTAATATTTCCGAGGTTGGTGAAACTATGCCTCCCAAATCAACTTGGTTTGAACCAAAATTACGAGATGGTTTAGTTGTTCATAAAATTTAATTTTAATATTTTAATCATAAAAGGAAAAACAAAATGGAAAAAAGAATTTATAATTTCAGCGCAGGACCTGGAGTTTTACCTGAGGAAGTTCTTTTAGAAGCACAAAAAGATTTTTATTCCTATAAAGGTGAAGGTCTTTCTGTCATGGAAATGAGTCACCGCTCAAAAACTTATGACGGAATAATAGTTTCAGCAGAGAATGATTTGCGAACACTTTTAAACATTGGTGATGATTATGCCGTTCTATTTTTACAAGGTGGAGCAACTTTGCAGTTTTCGATGGTTCCATTAAACTTAATGCCACCAGCAAATAAAGCTGATTATATTGTTACTGGTGCTTGGTCTAAAAAAGCTGTTACAGAAGCCAAAAGAGTTGGAACAGTTAATATTGCTGCAACTTCTGCTGATTCTAATTTTAACTTTATTCCAAAACAAGATGTTTTTAAATTATCCGAAGATGCTTCTTATGTTCATTACACCTCTAACAATACTATTTTTGGAACTCAATTTAAACGAGAACCAGAAGTAGGTAAAGTGCCTTTAGTTTGTGATGCTTCATCTGATATTCTTCATAAACCAATTGATATAAATAAATATGGTCTAATTTACGCTGGTGCACAAAAAAATATGGGACCAGCTGGTGTTGCTCTTGTTATTGTTAAAAAATCATTATTGAAAAGAAGTCCCGAAACACTACACACTTATTTAAATTATAATGTACATGTTGAAAACAATTCAATGTATAACACTCCAGCAACTTATAGCGTTTATATTATGGGGTTAGTTTATAAATGGTTGCTAAAAAATGGCGGTTTAGATGTCATGTATAGTATAAATAAAGAAAAAGCAAAATTGCTTTATGATGCAATTGATAATTCTGATGGATATTATAAAGGCTCTGCAACAGTAGAAGATCGTTCACTCATGAATGTTACTTTTAACTTACAGAGTGAGGAATTAGAAAAGAAAATAATTGCCGAAGCAACTGCAAAAGGATTTTCTGGATTAAAAGGTCATCGTTCCGTTGGTGGATTACGTGCATCAATTTACAATGCATTTCCTAAAACAGGAGTTGAAGATTTAGTTCAATTTATGGCTGATTTTAAAGCTAAAAACTAATTATCATTCCTCTTTAATTTCTCACTAGAAAGAGAGATTAAAGAGGTTAATTTTTACTAACTATATTATTTTATTGCTGTAACAATTAAGCACTAAACAATTGAACCATTTAAGAAAATGAAAATGAAAATTAAAACAATAGTGTTCATTATATCTATACTAATTTTTACAAGCTGTTCAGAAGAACCCAAAACAATACTCTTCAATTCAGAAGCTTTTGCATTTTCAATTGGCGATGGATGGGAAATAAACGCGTCTGTAAATGCAAAAGGATTCGCTCAAATTGAAAAAGATAATAGTGAATTATATTTCACTAATCTTAACTATACTGTTAACTTATATACTCCCGAAGATACTATTTATAATGCCGATTACGGCTCAGTTATTGATTCAACAAATGAAGAAATTTTGGATAAACAAATTGAATCGCAAATTGAACTCAATTCTGGCTTTATGGCTGGAAATTATTTAATTGAGTTTATTGTTGAAGATAAATATTCCAACACAAAAGATACACTTTCAACAAAACTTGTTTTGGAATAAGGTTTGTCTACTTTAAAATGAATTATTGATTAGCAACTTTTTACTAATAATTTTGGGAGAAGCAAATGGGAAAAATCCACGTATTGAGAAATATATTGCAAATAAAAATAGCTTTGGCTGGTGCAAAGCCTGCTATATATCGAACTATTTTAATTGAAGATGATAGAACTTTCTACGATTTTCATAATATCATTCAAATAGTAATGGGATGGGAAAATTATCACTTATTTCAATTTCTTGCAGGCAAATATGTTATCTCCGACCCTACCCTACTTGAAGAAGATGGCATCCTTAATTCAAAAGAAATAAGGCTTAAGCAATTGTTTCATGAAGTAGGTGACAAAATGAAATATGAATATGATTTTGGAGATGGTTGGATACACAATATTAGACTTGAAAAAATTCTACCATTTAAATTAACTGAATCATATCCAACGTGTATAAAGGGAAAAAGACGTTGTCCACCAGAAGATTGTGGAGGAATTTGGGGTTATGAAAATTTAATTGAAGTAATGGCAGACAAAAAACATCCCGAGTATAAAGAGACAAAAAGTTGGTTAGGAGGCGTGTTTGACCCAGAGGAATTTGACATTCAATATATTAATGAAGAACTAAAGGGCTTAAATGATTATATTAAAAACTCTATGTATGAAGAAGAAGATGTTGATGACGAGTAATAAGGTGCGCAACAATACTTTATATCCAATTTTAAAATAAAGAGAATTTCACAAATGGTACTAAGTTGGAATGAAATAAAGGATAAAGCTTTGCAATTCTCAATAGATTGGGCTGATGAAAAAAGAGAACGTGCTGAGAAAGATTCTTTCTGGAATGACTTTTTTAGTGTCTTTGGAATTTCGAGAAGGCGTGTTGCAAATTTTGAAGAACCTGTAAAAAAATATGGTAACAAACAGGGCTTTATTGATTTGTTTTGGAAAGGCACACTACTTGTCGAGCACAAATCAAAAGGAAAAGATTTAGATAAAGCATATTCACAAGCAGTAGATTACTTTCCTGGACTTGCGGAGCGCGATTTACCCAAATATATTCTTGTTTCCGATTTTGAAAGATTTAAACTTTACGACTTGGATGAAAATACTGAGCAAGAATTTAATCTAAATGATTTTTATAAAAATGTTCAACTCTTTGGGTTTATTGCTGGTTTTCAGAAACATGTTTATAAGGAAGAAGACCCTGTTAACATAAAAGCTGCCGTGTTAATGGGTAAACTTCACGACCAGCTTAAAGAAATTGGTTATGATGGACATCAGCTTGAAATTTATCTTGTCAGATTACTTTTTATCCTTTTTGCAGATGATTCTGCAATTTTTGAAAAAGATATTTTCAAAGAGTTTGTTGAACTTAGAACTAACGAAAATGGAAATGATCTTGGAGCATTCATTGCTCAATTATTCCAAATATTGAATACTCCGCAAGAAAGTAGATTAAAAAATCTTGACGAATATCTAAAAGCCTTTCCTTATGTAAATGGAAAATTATTTGAAGAAGTTTTACCAATTGCATCTTTCAATTCCAAAATGAGAACCATCTTGTTGGAAACATCGTCTTTAGATTGGGGTAAAATATCACCGTCTATTTTTGGTTCACTTTTTCAATCAGTTATGAATCCAGAGCAACGTAGAAATTTGGGAGCTCATTATACTTCCGAAAGAAATATTCTTAAACTAATAAAACCGCTATTTCTTGATGAACTTAGAGTTGAATTTGAAAAGGTAAAAACCAGCAAACCTAAATTGAGAGAATTCCATCAAAAATTAGCAAATCTTAAATTTCTTGATCCAGCTTGCGGAAGCGGAAATTTTTTAATTATTGCATACCGAGAATTACGGCAACTTGAGCTTGAAATTTTACGCGTTTTATATGACGACCAACTTGCTACAAATATTGAAAATTATATTTTTATTGATGTTGACCAATTTTTTGGAATTGAATACGATGAGTTTGCATCCAAAATTGCCGAAGTAGCAATGTGGCTTATTGACCATCAAATGAACATGAAAATATCGGAGGAGTTTGGTCAATATTTTGCTCGTCTTCCACTAAAAAAAGCACCTAAGATTGTAAATGGAAATGCATTACGAATTGACTGGAATACTCTAGTTGAGGGCAGTTATTTGGATTTACTTGCTACAAATACAAACATTATTCAAGTAAATGAACCTTTACAACATTATGAAACAATAAACGTTTATTCTAAGTCGGTTAATTTTACAAAAGGTGAATTACCAAAGCAAGATAATAAATGGCATATAAGCGGTAAAGGCAAGGTTGATTATATTCTTGGAAATCCTCCATTTGTGGGAAAGCAATTACAATCAAAAGAGCAAAAAGAAGATATGGATTTAATTTTTGCCAATGTAAAAGGTGCAGGAGTTTTAGATTATGTAACAGCTTGGTATATAAAAGCCGCTCAATATATTTATGGAACAAAAATTAGGGTAGCATTTGTTTCAACAAATTCAATCACTCAAGGCGAGCAAGTTGGTGTTCTTTGGAATGAACTTTTAAACAAGTATAAGTTAAAAATTCATTTTGCTCACAGAACATTTAATTGGAGCAATGAAGCGAAAAACAATGCTGCTGTGCATGTTGTAATAATTGGTTTCGCAAATTTTGATATAAACGATAAATTACTCTTTGATTATAGTGACATAAATGGTGAGCCAAATAAACTAAATGCAAAAAACATAAGTCCATATTTAGTAAATGCAAATGATACTGTTTTACTCAAAAGGAGAATAAATATTTCTAATGTTTCTGATATTTCATTCGGTAATATGCCAAATGATGGTGGAAATTTTTTGTTTACAACAGATGAAAAAAAAGAATTTTTAAAAGAAGAACCAAACGCCGAAAAATATTTTAGACAATTGCTAAGTGCACATGAGTTTTTAAACGGAAAAGAAAGGTGGTGCTTATGGTTAGAAAACATTAGTCCAAAAGATTTAAATACATTAAAGAAAGTTAAAGAACGAGTGATGAACGTTAGGGCTTTAAGGGCTAAAAGCAATAGAGAATCAACACGCAAATTAGCAGCTTTTCCAACACTTTTTGGCGAAATAAGACAACCTAAAAATGAATATATTCTAATTCCAAGACATTCTTCTGAAAATAGAAAAATTGTTCCAATGGGATTTTTCCAATCTGAAATAATTGTAAGTGATAGCTGTTTAGCTATTGATGACGCAACACTTTATGACTTTGGAGTTTTGCAAAGTTCTATGCACATGATTTGGGTTAAATATACTTGTGGAAGAATTAAAAGTGACTATCGTTATTCCAATGAACTTGTTTACAACAACTTCCCATGGCCACAAAGCTCGAGTGCAAAAAACAAGAATGCCGTTGAAGAGAAAGCCCAAAAAGTCTTGGATGTAAGAGCAGAATTTCCAACAAGTAGTTTAGCTGATTTATACAATCCTATATCAATGCCACCAAAATTGGTAAAAGCACATCAAGAATTGGATAAAGCAGTTGATTTATGTTACCGTCCACAAACTTTTACAACTGAAAACACACGCATTGAGTTTCTGTTCGATTTATATAATCAATACATAACTCCATTAATCATATCTGAAAATAAATACAGAAAGAATAAATGATATTAATTGATAAACCATTCGTTTCTGAGTTTTTGATAGAAACTATTAAAGAAAACAAATTTCAAATTATTTCAACAGCTATGGCAAGAGAACTTATCCATGATGATTCATTAAATTGGATTTCTGAGGTTGAAGCTAAAGATATATTCAAAAACAATCCCAACACGTTACTTTACACAAACTCAGAAAATTCAATTAGTTGGATTGAAAACAATTTAACTTTCACCACTTTGCCAAATCAAATTCATATCTTTAAGAACAAGATTAAATTTAGAGAGTTGCTAAAAGAAACATTTCCTACATACTTTTTTAAAGGTGTAAAATATGAGCAATTAAAATATTTGGATATTAGCAATTTTAAATTTCCATTTATCATTAAACCGTCTGTTGGATTTTTCAGTTTGGGTGTTCATAAAGTTGATAGCTTAAATGTTTGGAGTGAAATTTTACTTGAAATTGAAAGCGATATTTCAAAGTTGGAAGGATTATACCCAAATGAAGTTATTGATGTTACAGATTTCATAATTGAAGAGTATTTTGAAGGAGAAGAATACGCAATTGATTGCTATTTTAATGGAATCGGCGAACCAGTAATTCTAAATATTCTTCATCATGTCTTTTCATCAGCTAGTGATGTTAGTGACAGAATTTATTCCACTTCCAAAGATATCATTGAGAAAAATAAAGATGGCATCCAAAAATTTCTAAAAACAATTGGAATAAAAACTAATCTGATAAATTTTCCAGCACATGTTGAAGTTAGAATTGATAACGAAGGACAAATTTTTCCAATTGAAATTAATCCACTTCGGTTTGGTGGCTGGTGCACAACTGCCGATTTATCGTGGTTCGCTTTCGGATTTAATTCCTATGAATATTTTTTAACACAACAAATTCCAAATTGGCGAAATATTTTCAAATTAAAAGAAGATAAAAAATATAGCATAATCGTACTTGATAATAATTCTGGAATTAAAGGAAATGATATAGAATCTTTCGATTACGAAATGTTGTTAAGTGATTTTCAACTTCCTTTGGATTTACGCAAAGCAAATTTTAGCAAATTCCCAGTTTTTGGCTTTTTATTTGTAGAAACACAAGTTGGAAATGATTCTGAATTGACCAACATTTTAACTTCCAATCTTAGAAAATATATAAAAGTGAAGCAATGATAAAAAATAAAGATGCAATCACAAATTTTCTTAGAGCCATTTTAGGCATTATCTTTTTAATGTCAGCAATTTCAAAATTGGTTGCTCCTGGTTTATTTGAAATTACAATTATGGAACAAGGTATTTTTACTTCGCGAGAGATTGTTGCTTATTTGAGCCGATTTTTAATAGTTATGGAATTGTTTTTAGGTCTCGCTTTGTTCCAATCGTTTTATCTAAAAAACATAATTCTGCCACTTTCCATTTTTGTTTTGTTGGCTTTTACCATTTTGCTATCTTTTTCGGTTTTTGCTGGTGATACAAATAATTGTGGATGTTTTGGTGAAGTTGTAAAAATGTCGCCTTTACAAGCTATAATTAAAAATATTTTCCTAATTTTTATTGGAATGATTCTTTTTCGTTTGCAAGATAATAATTCGACAAAAATTTATATTCCAATTCTTATTCTAGTAGTTTCTTTTGGAACTGTTTTTGGAATTGCACCAATAAAATCATACGATAATCTTGTTTTTACACAATACACAAATTTTGAAAACGAAGGAAGAGTAGATTTAACAAACGGAAATAATTTAGTTGCTGTCTTTTTTATCGAATGCGAACATTGCATCGAAACTGCACAAGAAATAGTAAAATTGGAAAATGAAACAGGAAATATTTCAAATTTATATATACTTTTTGCTGGAGAAGATTCTGATAGCATTCATAGTTTTATTGATAAAACCCAAATTGTCCATCCGTATTTTAGAATTCCATTGGAAGATTTTTTCGGACTAATTGGAAACTCGCCACCAAGAATTTATTGGCTTAAAGATGGAAAAGTTAAAGAATATTGGGATGATAATTTTGTAGTTAATATTAAGCGATTCCAAAATAAAATTAGTAAATAAAGTTTTTATAACTTTAATCTAAATTTACAATTACGTTATCAATAATAACTTTTAGTTTATTATTATAATTAGAAAGTGTTAATTCACTAAATGTTTTTTTATTAATACTTTTTTCTTCTATTAACTTCCCACGATTATTGATGTTTATAATTGTTGGATTTTCATAAAACCATTTTCCATTTGCTAAAGTTGGAGTATTAGCAAAAGCATAAAATATTTCCTTATTAATATAAGCCATATCCAGTAAAATAGACCCGTTATTCATTTCTGTTTTAAATATAATTTCCAAATTATTTGCATTAATTGCAATTACAGACTTATTTGTATTTGCAATAAATTTATTGTCTTCTGTAAAAAAGCCCTTTTCAAAATTTGAATTGAAACTTTTTACTACTTCTCCATTTTCGTCAAAAATTGTTATTTTTTTTTCAATTTCATTATATTTATTCCAAACTATGTTCGAAATAAATATTTTGTTTAATTTTTCCTTAAAAGCAATTCCATTTATATTTAATAATGAAATTTCAAATTCATTTTTTAGCATCCCATTTTCATCGTAAATC
This sequence comes from Ignavibacteriales bacterium CG18_big_fil_WC_8_21_14_2_50_31_20, assembly GCA_002786785.1. GTDB lineage: Bacteria > Bacteroidota > Ignavibacteria > Ignavibacteriales > Melioribacteraceae > 1-14-2-50-31-20. Next base: position 21,503 of record PCUD01000068.1, read on the forward strand.
TGTATTACTGAATTGTCATTATTCTGTAAAGCAAATGCAATTATTAAACTATTATTATCAACAACTGAAAGAATATTCCTCTCGTATTCTACCTCAATATCTTTCTGTATATTTAGAGTTCTAACTTTTGCTCCATTATAATTTATAAAAGTTAGTTTACCATAAAACGCATTTAATAATACGGAATTTCCATTTCCAAAAATCTGTAATTTTGAAAATGGAATATCGTAATCAACTTTATCAACAATTTGATATAATATCTTGTCATCTTTTTGCATAACTGTATATTCAATTGTATTGTAGCGACCTATTTTGTTGTCGGTTTTAATTATGTTCTTTTTAACGGTGTATTTTGGGTTGACTGATTGACCAAAAACATTTATACTTAACATTAAAACTATTATTAATAATTTTCCCATCATAATTCCTAACTTCTAATTTTTATTTGATTAAAATCATTTTTTTGCTCACAACCATATTTCCACTTTGTAGGCGATAAAAATAAATTCCGCTTGAAATCTTTCGGTTTACTGATTCAGCATCAAAAATTACTTCATAACTGCCTGCTTTTTGTTGCTCGTTCACAAGGGTAACTACTTCGCGTCCAAGAATATCGTAAACTTTGAGAACTGTATTTTGCAAGATAGAAGCCTGCCTCTCTCCTACAGCATGAATTGAATATTTAATTGTTGTACTTGGATTAAAAGGATTTGGATAATTTTGTGATAAATTAAAATCATTTGGTTTAGATTTATTTTCCTTTTGAACATCAGTAATAATATCAAAATACTGAAGTGCTAGATTAAAGAACTGTTGCCTTTCCACCAGAGAACCTGCTGTTTCGAGAGGAAATGAAATATAAATAAGTGCTCCATCTTTTGAACTATCAACAAATTTTCCTTTATATCCAATACCAGCGTGCCTAAATGTACCATCCTTTCGTGACGTACTGTAATTAAAAAGAACTTCACTTCCATAAATTGGATCAATATCATCTGGATATTTTTCCTCTGCAGTTTGTCCATAATTAAGTGTAATTCCAGTAAAAAAAGAATTCTCAGCCCCACTGGCTGGAATCATTGTGTCATCACCGAGATAAACAAATTTTGCTTTTAAATATTGATGATAAAATAATGTGTCTGTACTTGCTGTCATTCTTTCATCAAGGTCATATCCAATTTTAGAGCCAGAAATTAAAAGATTTCCACCATTGACTAAATAAAGAGCAAGATTGGACATTTCCTTAACTTGAATTGTTGCTTCGTGATTTGTGTTATCACCAGTAAACCAAATGACTAAATCATAATCTTGAAGTGAAATTCCTTTTACCTCATCCAGAAATACTTTATGGGAAATGGAAGATATTAAAATTGAATTACTTGCAGAAAGTCCAGCAAAATAGCTAGCAATATAATCATGCAATATATTTTCCCCATTTTCGTTTACCCTTTGAAACGCATTTACAATTAATATTTTTTTTGAATTATTTGTTTCAGTAAAATCAGATTTAGCATAAGTATCACTATAATTGCTCTCTTGTCCAGCTATATCAACCGCAGCGAGTTTATAATAAAATACTTTGTCGCTTGTAGGCACTTTATATTCTGTTGGAGAACTAATTGAAAATTCATTTATCATTTTCGTGAGTTGATGCTCATCAGCAGCAAGCTGCCAATTAGTAAGTTCAGAATCTGTCGCATAATATAATCTATATCCTACAATATCTGATTCATCATTACTTTTCCAAATTACTTTTACTCCACGATTGTTATCAGAATTTAACATGGCATAAACAATCGGATTTTTTGGTGCAGGATCAACAATGGATATTGGAAAATATTTATTCGATTTATTTCCTCGAGTGTCTTCTGAAAATATTTCTAATTGGTAATTACCTTTCGGAAGATCAGATGCATCAAAATAGTTATCACTAACTATTTGACTACTATTAATGCTATTAGCTCCATCACCGTTTGTAAGCCAATAAACTGGATTACTAAGTGTAGCAACATTTTTTACAAATGTGTTGTGTACATAAGAATTGTTTGGTAAAAAATCGAATCTATATTTTACACCAGAATCTTTTGGTTCAAATAATATATCGGTTTTTGATTCGTTCCATATTCTATATCCAGCAATGTATGTCCCATTATTTCTATCAACAGAACTACTTCCATTTACTTCTTCTATTTTTATTTGAATATCAACCTTACCATAAAGTTCATTTGCTAATAATTTTTCAGCACCACCATTTGTATAAAATTTCAAACTGCTTTCATCAATTATTGGAGCCCAATTATCAACAAATGGTGTTAATCCCCCATCCATTCTAAGATTATTAATCTCAATACCACTACTACTAACAGAGCTAACCAATTCCCTCTCTATTAAATGTACATGCCCCATACCAGATGCAATAGTTCCAAGAATTGTCTTCCCTTTTTTCACAGAATCTCCAACTGCAATAGCAGGGTTTGGAATAATATGCAGATAGGTAAAGTGCTTCCAAGTATTCCCTAATTGAGTTACAACTCTAACATATGAATTTGTACCAGCACTAGCTTTATAATAAACAACTCCATCTATAGAAGGATAACAAGGATTTCCATCAGGCTGTGGAATATCAGCAGCATTGTGAAAATGATCTGCAGATTCAGTATTCCTAAATTCTGCAAATGTTGCACTAATTCTTAGAGATGACGTAAATGGTGGAAATGGCCAGTCACCTTTAATATTATCTAATTGTGATAATATTGGTGTCGATAAAATGATTAGTAATCGAAATATATATTTAAGCATTAAGATTCCGTAAGGTTATTCTTTCAATACTACTAACATACGTATTTCTCAACAATAATTAATTTTCTTTTAACTATTCATAAAAATATTGACAAATAGAATATTGCCTTCATCAAATTGAAACTTGCGGAAACTAAATTTTTGCTTTTTTATATTCATTATTCAAGATGCCAAATATTTCCATTACGTGCCTCTCTTCAGTTCTAATTCCAGAAATAACTACACGAATTGTAAATTTGCCGTTTAACACAGTATGTGAAAGAAATACTTTTCCAGTTGCGTTTATATTATCCATAAGTTTTTTGTTAAATAAATTTAACTCTTCATCAGATTTGAGATTATTTGTAATTGCTCTAAAACAGATTGTGCTAAGTGGAGTTGGTGCAAGTAATTCAAAATTTGGATTTTCAACAATCCAATTGCTAAACATTTTTCCAAGACGCAAATGCTCGCGTATAATTTCAATTATTCCTTCCGTTCCATAATGCCTAATTATAAACCATAATTTTAGCGAACGAAATCTTCTTCCAAGTTGAATTCCGTAATCCATAAAATTTGTAACTTCGTTATCTTCATCTGTTTTTAAGTATTCTGGAATAATTGAAAATGCTTGCTTCAAAATGCCTTTGTGTTTTGTAAAAAGGACCGATAAATCAACTGGGGTGAACATCCATTTGTGCGGATTTACCACAATTGAATCGGCATTTTCAACTCCATCAAATAAATATTTCATTTCTGGAACAATTGCCGCAACACCGGCGTGAGCAGCATCAACATGAAGCCAAACATTTTCGGTTTTGCATATTTTGGAAATTTCACTAACTGGGTCAATGCTTGTAGTAGAAGTAGTTCCTACTGTAGCAACAACGCAAAAAGGCTTCCAACCATTTAATTTGTCTTCGGCAATTGCATTTCCCAACTCTTTTGGAATCATTCTAAAATTTTCATCAACTTTAATTTTGCGAACACCTTCTAAACCAATTCCAGCAACAATTGCTCCTTTTTCAATTGAGGAATGAGCTTGCTCAGAAGCGTAAAGTCGCAGACGAGGTTTATTTTGAACGCCACCAAATCCTTTTTCGCGAATTGCATAATCGTCCAAATTTTCGCGAGCGGCAACAATTGCATGCATTGTGCTCGATGAAGCAAGGTCGTAAATAATTCCCCAAAAATTATCGCTCAAACCAAGCATTTTTCTAAACCAATTAAGCGTAACTTCTTCCAATTCAGTTGAGGCGGGATTCGATTTCCAAAGCATTCCATTTGTATTAAAAGCTGCGCTAACTAACTCGGCAAATATTCCAGGATCGCTTGAAGTTGAATTGAAATAAGCCATAAATTTTGGATGATTCCAATGCGTAACTCCAGGAAGAATTATATTGTTCAAATCCGAAATAATATTTTCGTAGCTTTCACTTTTAGCGGGTGGATTTGTAGGTAGCTGTTTTTTTATATTGCCAGGTTTTGTGTTGGACAAAACCGGAAATTCTTCCAAATTGTTAAAATATTTTTCAACCCAATTGAGAAAAAGTATTCCAAACTCACTTATGTTTTCGCTTGTTTTATCTTTCATAAATTAATCCAATACTTTAATAAAATTAAATATTGCTATTTTTTAGCCAGTTTATTATTTCTGTAGTAAGTCCTATTCTCATTGACGAAAACGAATGCCCACATTTAAGTATTTTTGATTGCAATTTAACATCCATACTTTTTAAAACATAAATTAAGGGTGTATGGTGCAATTCAAGTGGAGCAACAGCATCAAATTCGGCAGCAATTAGAAAAATATTCTTTCCTATTAACTCATTAACTCGTTTTACAATATTCCACATTTCTTTATTTTCAACCATTTCGTCAAAAACTTTTTCAGCATCTGAATTTGTAACAAGCTCGGAACCCGAAGCTAAACCTTCCATTGTAATTTCCTTAAATTCTGGATGACTTAAAATATAATCAGTAAAGAGTCCAAAATTAAATCCAGCAAGAGATGCAATGTTTTTAATTTTTGGAAATTTCATAGAAGCAAGCAATGATAGAAATCCCCCCATGCTATGCCCAATTAATACTATTTTTTCTTTATCATAATTAAACTCATCGGCAATTCCAGGTTTACTAAAATGCTCAATTATCGAATTTACATCTTCTAATGAGTTTGAAATTGAGAAATTTCCACTACTTCCCCACGAACCACGATAGTGAAAAATAACAACATTAATCCCAAATCTTCTAATAGCATGGGCAATATCATAATTAACTTCGTTTCCAGGAAACCCATGTAAAAGTAAAACAATTGGATTTTTTTCTCTCCCGCCAGTTTTAAAAAACGAGCCAATTATTTTTTCGTTTTTGCTATTAATGATTAATGGCTGCATTGTTGGTTGATATTCTAAATTGATATTTGGATTATCTTCTGTTACTGGATTAAATTTTATCATATATTCTTTTATTTAATTACTGAATGCTTAAAAATAGTAAAGCCAATTAAAATATTCACAAATACTTTACATTTTTTGAATTGACTCACTCTTTGAGTATTTTTGGAACTTAATTTTGCTCAATAAATCATAAGAAAATAATGCGAATTAGTAAATCATTTATTCCAACAATGAAGGAAGCACCTTCGGATGCAACTATTGCAAGTCATGTTTTAATGCTACGTACTGGAATGGTACGAATGCTTTCAGCGGGAATTTATTCTTTTTTGCCACTTGGATACAAAGTTGTAAAAAAAATAGCAAATATAATTAATGAAGAAATGGATGCCATTGGTGGACAAGAATTTTTATTGCCTGCTTTAAATCCACGTGAAATATGGGAATCAACTAATCGTGTTGAGGCTTTTGGAGATACAATGTTTCATCTAAAAAATAGAGATTATGTTCTTGCCCCAACTCACGAAGAAATTATGACATTTCATGCAAAAGGTGAAATGAAATCATATAAAGATATGCCTCAAATTTGGTATCAAATTCAAACAAAATTCAGGAATGAAGCTCGCCCACGAAGTGGAATTATTCGCGGACGACAATTTTTGATGAAAGATGCTTATTCATTTGATTCAACTTGGGAAGGTTTGGATGAATCCTATGCAAAACATTATAAAGCTTATCAAAATATTTTTGACAGATGTGGAATTGAATATTTTGTAGTTGGTGCTTCCAGCGGTGCAATGGGTGGTAGCAAATCGGAAGAATTTATGGTAAAATCGGATGCCGGTGAAGACACAGTTGCATATTGTAAAAGTTGCGGATACGCTGCTAATGTTGAAGTTGCCAATTCAATTGTTGAACCAATTGCAAGAAATAGTGAAAGCAAAGATGTTTACGAAATATCAACTCCAAATATTCATAGCATTGATGAACTTTGTGAATTTTTGAAAATTAATGAAAATGAAACAGCTAAATCGAGAGTTTATATTCACACTGGCAAACCAATTCTTGTTCTAATGTCTGGCAACGACGAAGTTAACGAAACTAAACTTCAATCCATTCTCGGCGGCGAAATTCGTCCAGCTCACCCAGAAGAACTTGTGGAAATAACTGGTGCAGAAGCTGGTTCTATTGGACCAATTGGATTTAAGCATAGAATAATTGCTGATAACAGACTTAAGGATTTAAATAATTTATATAGTGGCGCTAATAAAACCGATTTCCATATTGGTGGAATTGATTTACAAAGAGATGTTGAAAATATTGAATATTTGGATATGCGAACTATTGAAAGTGGTGAAGAGTGCACTAGGTGCGGTGAAACTCTCGAAGTTTTTAGAGCTATTGAACTTGGTCATATTTTCAAACTTGGAACAAAATATTCAGAAGCAATGGGTGCCACATTTTTAAATGAAAATGGTCAAGCTCTACCAATAATTATGGGAAGTTACGGAATTGGCGTTGACCGCGTTCTTGCTTGTTTTATTGAGCAAAACTATGACGAAAAAGGCATTATATGGAAAGCACCTTTAAAACCATTTGATATTCACCTTCTTGCTTTAAATATGAAGAAAGAAATTGTGGAAAATGAAAGTAATGAAATTTATGATTTACTTCTAAAAGAAGGTTATGACGTTCTTTATGATGATAGAAGAGATGCTCAAGCTGGCTTTAAATTTAACGATGCCGAACTAATTGGAATTCCTCTACAAGTTATTATTGGCGAAAAAAATATTCAAGAAGGTTTGGTTGAGATAAAGGACCGTAAAACTGGCGAAAAATTGCTGATTAGCAAAGAAATTTTACTCGACCAACTTATAGATTTAGTGAAATAATGAAAAACAAACTTTTTATAGTTTCAACGCCAATCGGAAATTTTGACGATATTACTTTACGTGCTCTAAAAATTCTTAAAGAAGTTGATATTGTTGTTTGCGAGGAATTTAAACCCGCTCGTAGATTGCTTTCTTATTATGGAATTGCTAAAGAGCTAATTTCGGTTAATGAACATAACGAAAGCGAATCAACTTTTGAAGTAATTGCTCAAATTAAAAGTGGCAAAACTGTTGCACTTATTTCAGATGCGGGAACTCCACTTTTTTCTGACCCTGGTAATACTCTTGTTGAACAAGCTATTTTAAGTGGAATTGAGATTGTTCCGGTTCCAGGTGCAAGTTCACTTCTTGCCGCTCTTGTTGGAACTGGATATCACTTTGAGCAATTTTTTTATTATGGCTGGCTTTCACCAAAAAAGGAAATTAGACAAGGACAGCTTAAGAGATTAAAAACTGTTAATGATATTATTGTTATTCTTGAAACTCCATATAGGTTAATTGCTCTATTAACAGATATAAAAAGGACATTTGGAAGCAATCAAAATATTGTAATTGCATATAAACTAACGCAAAAAGAAGAAAAGTTCTATAGAGGAAATGTTGATACTGTTTTAAACAAAATTTCAAATGAAAAACTAAAAGGTGAATTTGTGCTTATAATTGAAAATCGCCATTCTGACAACAGCACAAAATCTCAACAGAATAGAAGGATTTAGAATCTTTTCTAATAATTATGAAAATCTATTTCTAATAGAAATAGTAAGTTTCATTTCAGCCATAGTTTGGATTTTTGCATTTTTAATTTTGTATGTAATTTGTATTTTACTAAAGTGAAATGCAATAGTGTTAATTGTTTTAACAAAGTTTGAAAAAAATAAAGAAATTGAGGAAATTATGTTAAAAATATTGGATGTGGATTTGACACCAAACCCACAGGCTTTAAAATTTATATTAAGTGAAAAATTGTTAAATACAGAAACCAGAAGTTTTAATTCCGCAGAAAGTGCTGTTCATGATCCATTAGCCAAACTTATTTTTGAACTGGAAGGTGTAGTGTCTGTTTTTTATATGGACAAATTTATAACTCTTGAAAAACAACCTTCTGCAAGTTGGTCTAAAATTCAAAAGCCTTTTACCGAGATAATTGAATCATTTGATATTGCTAATCTTCCTGCAGAAAAATATATGGATGAAAATAAAGCGGATGAAACTGCAATATTAAAAAAAATAAATGAGATTATTGATTTGCGAATAAAACCAGCTCTTGCTGGCGATGGCGGTGGTCTTGAGGTTCTTGGATTTACGGACAATACTTTGTCTATAAAATATCAAGGTGCTTGTGGTAGTTGTCCAAGTTCAATTAGGGGTACTTTGGTTGCAATTGAAAATTTACTCCGCAGAGAAGTTAATTCAAATATTTCAGTAATTTCTGGTTAAAAATTTGTTTATTAAAAACACAACTCAAATAAACTTGAGTTGTGTTTTTTACTTTCCAAATTGTCTTTTATTATTTTTCTATTCTTTTCTTTTTCATATACTTTTTGTTTCAAAATTGCAGCTAATTCATCTTCATAAAAGAATTTCTTTTCGCCAAATGCTGGAGTTAATTGAGTTAACCAAGTTGAAGTTTCATCATATTTTGCAAAAAATGGGTGTTTAACCCAATCAGGATTTCTTGCCTGCAAAAAGTTTAGCGCAAATACTTTTTCACCTTTTATTGTGGATATACCATTAATTACTACTTTACCAGGATTTGCAGACATAACAGGACCCCGTGCTGTTCTCTGTAATCCAGAAACTTTTTTAAATGCATCACTATATATTTCAAAAGCTCGTGATAATGGAACTTCAAAATATCCTTTAGCTCCGGTATTTCTTGCAATAAACACATAATATGGAAACATTCCCAAACTGACTTGTTTTTTCCAATTTTCTGCCCATACATCTGCAGAATCATTAATATGATTTATAATTGGGGATTGAGTTCTAATAGTTACTCCAACATTCAATAATCGTTTTACGGCTTCTTTCACTATTTCGGTATCAAGTTCAACATAATGATTAATATGAGCCATAAATGCTATTTGTTTTCCACTATTTCTAACCTTTTCAAATAGTTGTAAAATTCCATTAGCATCTTTATCGGTAACGAAACGATAAGGCCAATAGGAAAGTGATTTTGTACCTATTCTAATGTTTTTAATATGGTCAAATTCCTTGTTCAAAAAAGGTAAAATATATGATTCCAATTTTTGTAATGACATTATTAACGGGTCACCCCCAGTAATCAAGATATCACTAATTTCTTTGTGCAATTTCAAATAATTCAAAAATATTTTTGAAGCATCAGTTGCAAATTTCAAATCGTGATATCCAACAAATTGAGCCCAACGAAAGCAAAATGTACAATACGAGTGGCAAGTCTGGCCTTCTGATGGAAAAAATAATGCGGTTTTATCATATTTATGTTGTATTCCCGGTACAGTAACGCTATCCATTATTGGAACATTGGCAATTAATTGCCCTGCTGGATGGGGGTTTAATTCTTGTCTAAATATTTTTGCACTATTGCTTATCTCTTCTTTTGAAGCACCACTTTTAAATAGTTTTGCAATTGTATAAAATTGGTGCTCACTTATCATTTCTTTCAACATAAAATTGAGTTGAAATATTGGATCATTTGGAATATTAGTCCAATCTATTAACTCTTCAATAATGTAATTATTAGTCTTAAATGGAAGAATTGTTCCAACAACTTTAAGTTCAAATATATCTTCATCTGATAAATATGGTTTAATAAAATCTATTGAATCTATATCTTTTAAACTGTAAAACTTTATTTCTTTTTTAGAAATCATATATATATCCTTTCTGAATAAACTGATTTTGGGTATATGATACTTTAATCAAAAAAATGAAAAGTTCAATACAACAGGAAATGAAATTTGAATAATGAAAAAATATTTATAAAATGAGGGAAAAGCGGTAAAAATTTACCGCCTATTTTAATGTTGTAACTTGACTAACGTCTTCTAATTTTACAAATTTTTCGTTGAATTTATAACTGCCTGTTTCTGATTTAACTGTTTTAATAAATTTAACAGTTATACCAGATGCTGCGCCTTTGTGTTTTGTTTTATCAACAAATGTTTGTTTTTTAGCCATGAATTATCTCCTAATATATTTAGAGAACAAATATAATAAATAAATATTGATTTTTAAAGAAAATGAATATCTTTTAATTTTACAATTCTTACCCTTTTATAATTTTATAAATATGTTTATCATTGCACATATTTATTAGGATAAAATGGAAACTGCAATAAAGCGAATTTATTTAACTGGTTTTATGACGAGTGGAAAAAGCACAATTGGACCAATTTTGGCAAATGTTATAGGCTGGGAATTTTCTGATCTAGATAGAGAAGTGGAAGAACAGGAAGGCAAAACAGTTGTTGAAATTTTTGAAACTCATGGCGAAGAGTATTTTAGAGATATTGAGCATAGACTTTTATTGAATTTATCAAAAAAAACGAATACTATTCTTTCACTTGGTGGCGGGACAATGGTGTTTGATAGAAATTTGAGCATTTTGAAAAATACTGGAATGACTGTTTACTTAAAATCATCACCCGAAATGATTTATCAAAGAATTAAAAACAAAATTGACCGTCCAATTTTTAGAGATTTGGTTTTATCAGGAACTGCAAAGCCAAAAGATTTTATTGAACGAATTGAAAATTTATTATCAAAGCGTGAACCATATTATCTAGAATCGGATATTTGTATTAATACTGATTTATCAAATATTGGAATTACGGTTGACAAATTAGCAAAAACAATATTTAAGGCAATAAATGAAAACAATTAACATTAATCTTCCTCAAAATGGATATGATATTTATATTGGAAATGGAATAATTAAACAAGTAACTAAAAAGATAAAATCACTTGATTTGAAAAAAAATCTATTTTTTGTCGTTGATAAAAATGTTTATGAATTATATTCTTCTCAAATTGATTTGTTAATTAAAAATTATAAAGGAAAAGTTAATTTATTGGTAGTTGAAGCAAGTGAAAAATTCAAATCCTTTAAAACATTGGAATTAATTTATAAAAATCTACTAGAAAATGATTATTCGCGAGATACTTTACTTTTAGCTATTGGTGGTGGTATTATTGGGGATATTTGTGGTTTTGCAGCTGCAACTTTTTCACGAGGAATTCAGTCAGTGCAAATTCCAACAACTCTTCTATCCACAGTTGATAGCTCAGTTGGTGGAAAAACAGGAATTAATTTTTCAAATACAAAAAATATTATTGGGACTTTTAATCAACCAAATTTTGTTTTAATTGATGTCAATTTTCTTAAATCACTTAGCAAAGAAGAATTGCTTTCTGGACTCGGGGAAATTGTAAAATATGCTTTTTTAACAAACATTCAATTTTACAAATATGTAAAAAAAAATATTAACGAAGTCTATAGTAAAAATCCTAAAACATTTACAAAAATAATTGAAGAGACAGTAAGATTTAAAGGAGATGTGGTAATAAGCGACGAAAAAGAAACTGGAAATAGAAAAATGCTAAATCTTGGTCATACATTTGCTCACGCTTTTGAAGTTGAAACTAAATTTGAACTCAAACACGGACAAGCAGTAATAGTTGGAATCGCTTCTTCCCTTTTTCTATCATTTAAAATTGGCCTAATTTCAAAACTAAAATTGGACGAATTACTCGAACTAATTTATATTTTCAAGGATGAAATTAGAATTGGGAGGATAAATTTTGATAATGCTATTTCAATTATGCAACGTGATAAAAAGAATAAAGATGGAAAAATTAAATTTGTACTTATAAAAGACATCGGAAATATTTTGATTGATGTTGAGGCTAATAGAGATGATATTATTTATTCGCTCGAAAACGGAATTGGAGTTTTTAAATGGAAATAATTTCATTGAAAAACTGTTCACAATTAATTGAATTTAGTAAGTTTTCCTCACACCATTTAATTCCCACTCCAAAGCTGAAATATTTTTTTGTAATTTCATTACTTCTAATTCAATTAAATATAAATTCTCAAACTCCACGCGAGACAAGAGCTGTGTGGGTTTCTACAAATTATAAGTTGGATTGGCCTCCACCAACCTACGATGAAATAATTCAAAAAGAAGCATTAATTAATATTTTCAACAATCTTGAAAGTAAGAATCTTAACACAATTTATTTTCAAGTTAGAAGCAATGGAACTGTTTTATTCAAGAGTTCTTTGGAATTATTTTCGCCATATATAACTGGCGAAATAGGAAAATTTGGTGGCTATGACCCACTTGAATTTGCAGTTCAAGAAGCACACAAGCGTGGAATTGAAATACATGCGGTAGTAAACACAATGCGAGTTTTTAGTGGAAATGATAATTCAACAAAAAATAATCCGTTGCATATTACTCAAATTCACCCAGAGTGGGCTTACACAAAACTAGATGATAAATCAATATGGCTTAATCCAGGAATACCTGCTGTAAGGGAATATCTAATTGAGCTTATAGATGAAATTGTCCAAAATTATGATGTTGATGGAATTCAGCTTGATTTTATAAGATATTCAGAAAATCAAATAAATGACAATTCACTATTAAATGAAAAATCACAAAATGAAAGTACTGAAGATTGGCGGCGCAATAATATTACAAAATTTATTAGTCACCTAAATCAGAAAATAAAAGTGACAAATCCTAAAATTAAACTTGGCGTTACTCCAATTGGTATTTATAAATCAATACCTAATGGGCGAGGTATGGAAGGATTTTCAAATGTATTCCAAGATACACGAAAATGGCTACAGCTTGGAATTATCGATTACGCTGTACCTCAAATTTATTGGGATGCAAAAACAAATCCAAAATTTGACGTTCTTACAAAAGATTGGGTTGATAATTCTTTTGGTAAAAATATAATTATTGGAATTGGTGCTTATAAATCAGAAGTAATCAATGAAATTGAACGACAAATAAATATTACTCGTGCCTTAAATGCTTCTGGAATGGCTTTTTTTAAATATAAAAATATTGAGCAAAAAAGGTTTTATTCATTTGAAGATAAAGCACTACCTACCGAAATGCCTTGGATTGAAAATATTCCAAAACTTGCTGAACTTAATTTAGCTTCTAATTTTATTAATAATAAGATTTTATTAAATTTTAAAATTGACAGAAAACTTAAAACAGATAATGGTTATTTTGCTTTATATGAATGTGATAACTTTCAGATTAACTCCAATAAAAACTTGATAAAAGTGTTTCCTAATTATATTTCTGAAATGGATTTTTCAATACTACATCCCAATAAAATAAATTACTATTATTCAGCTATTCAATATGACCAACTTTGGAATGGGACAAGTACAGAAAGCAATATTGCCAAAATTTCAATTCCTAAGTTAAAGTTAATTGAAAACAGTATTGAAGTTTATAATAATCCAGTTCTTTTGAAAAACGGAAACACAAGTGTCCTTCTAATTTATAGTAATTTGGAAGAGGAAATAACTCTATACAGCAATAAAGGCAACAATACTAATTCATTGCTTTCAAAGCATTTCCTGAAAAAAGGATATAATGAAATATATTTAAATTATGATTTGTTGAAATATAATAATGCCATTATTAACTTTTTGAAAGATAATAGATCGGTCAGTTTGCAATAAATCAATTATCCAAACATTCTTTCAAATAACGTCCAGTGTGTGATTTATCATTTTTCACAATTTCTTCTGGAGTTCCAAAAGCAACAATCTCCCCACCATTATCACCTGCTTCTGGACCTAAATCAATTACATAATCAGCACATTTTATTACATCCAAATTATGTTCAATAATTACAACAGAATTATTTTTTTCGAGCAGTAGATAAAAGCTTTCTAGCAATTTATTTATATCGTGAAAATGGAGACCAGTTGTTGGTTCATCAAAAATAAATAATGTGTGGCGTTTTTCTTTTTGTGTGGAAAGGTGAAGGGCCAACTTTATTCGTTGAGCCTCGCCACCAGAAAGAGTATTAGATGGTTGTCCAAGTTTTATGTAACCCAATCCAACTTGCTCAAGAACAGTTAAATATTTTAATATTTTGGGATTATTCTCAAAATATTGAATTGCTTCATCAACAGTCATATCAAGCACATCAACTATATTCTTTCCTTTATAAGTAATTTCGCGGACTTCTTTTTTGAAACGAGTTCCTCCGCAATCTTCACACTCAAGAAATAAATCGGCTAAAAATTGCATTTCAATTTTCACAAAGCCATCACCAGAACAAGTTTCACACCTTCCACCAGGAACGTTAAATGAAAAATATCCTGGTTTGTATCCTCTTGCCCGAGCTTGGGGAGTTTGAGAAAAAAGTTCTCTTATCTGCTCGTAACCTTTTACATAACTTATAGGATTTGATCGAGGTGATTTTCCAATTGGAGTTTGGTCAACAATTTCAATTTCATGAATAAACTGTGTGCCTTTTATTTCGTTATATTTTCCGATTGATTTTGGATTTCCACCAAACGCTTTTACAATTCCACCATAAAGAACTTCGTGTATTAAAGTGCTTTTGCCAGAGCCACTAACTCCCGTGACAACAACAAATTTATTTAACGGAATTTCAACATCAATATTTTTCAAATTGTTTTCAGTTGCACCAAAAATAGATATTGATTTTGTTTCTTTAGTATTTCTCAGTTTAGGAATTGGAATTTTCATTTTGCCAGAAAGATATTTGCCAGTAAGTGATTTTTCATTTTTTATAATACCAGCATAATTATCAATTGCAATTATTTCTCCGCCATTAACTCCAGCAAGTGGACCCATATCAACAATTAAATCAGCTTCCCGCATCATTTCAGAATCATGTTCAACAACTAAAACTGTGTTGCCAATATCGCGTAATGACTTTAATATATTTATTAATTTTGCATTGTCTCGTGGATGCAAGCCAATACTTGGTTCATCCAAAACGTATAAAGTGCCCATTAACGCTGAACCAAGTGAAGTTGCAAGATTAATCCGCTGCATTTCACCGCCAGAAAGAGTGCTGCTTAATCTATCTAGTGATAAATATCCTAATCCAACTTGATTTAAAAATGAAAGTCGTTTTTGAATTTCCAGCAAAACTCTTTCACCAACGGTTTTATCATAGTTTGATAATTCGATTGAATTAAAAAACTCACTTGTTTTTCCTATTGATAGTTTTACAATTTCATCCAAAGATTTACTTCCTACCTTAACCTGCAAAGCTTCACGCCTAATTCTAGAGCCTTTACAAGCACGGCATTCTGTGTAGCCTCTGTATTTACTTAGCAAAATACGAATGTGCATTTTATAGGTTTTTGATTCCAGTTTTTCGAAGAATTTATTTATACCTATGAAACCACTAAAGCCGTTAAATACTAAATTTCTTTCAACTTTTGTTAATTTTTCAAAAGGAGTATTTAATGGTATTTTAACTTCGCTTGCTAGGCGGACTAAATCTCTTAAATATTTACTAAATTTAACAGTTCGCCAAGGAGCAATTGCTCCTTCAAGCAAAGTTAGTTTTGAATTTGGGATTATCAATTCCTCATCAAATCCAACCGTTTTTCCAAATCCTTGACAAACTGGACAAGCCCCAAAAGGATTATTAAATGAGAAAAATCTAGGTTCAGGTTCTTCATATTTAATTCCACAGCATTCATAAAATTGTGTAAAATTTTGTACTATATTTGTATCAATTCCAATTACCGAAAGCCTGCCTTCTCCTTCTTTAAATGTAGTTTCAATTGAATCCGCAAGCAATTCTCGGACTTTCCCTTTTTTAATTTTAAATCTATCAACTACTACTACAAGATTTTTTTTTGAGCGTGGAACAGAATAAGTTTCATTTAAATCGATAATTTTATTTTTGTTAAATATTCGGAAAAATCCGCGTTTTTTTAGAAGTTCTAATTCTTCTTTAATAGTCCTTCCTTCATGTTCGTGAATTGGAAATCCAATAAAAAACTTTTCTCCTTCTTCTTTAGTTTCAAGCCAATCCGTTATTGACATTACCGAATCTTTTTTTACTTCTTTACCGCAATCGAAACAAATTGTTTTTCCAATGCGCGCATATAATAAACGAAGGTAATCGTAAATTTCTGTTGTTGTTCCAACTGTTGAACGAGGATTACGAACTCCTTTTTTCTGTTCAATTGCAACTGCAGGACTAATTCCAGAAATTAAATCTACGTCAGGTTTGCTCATTCTTTCCAAAAATTGGCGGGCATATGAGGAAAGCGATTCCACATATCTACGCTGTCCTTCTGCGTATATTGTGTCAAAAACTAAAGACGATTTTCCACTACCGCTAACACCTGTAACAACAGTTAATTTGTTGCGTGGAAGTTCAATATCAATACTTTTTAAATTATGCTGACGAGCACCCTTCACAACTATGTTTTGATTAGATATTTTTTTTGATTTTTCTGTCATAAATACTTTCTAAAATGGAGATACAAAGTACAAAATATTGTTGAATTTGGTGAAATAATTGTGAGATTTTTTTGTAATTACTTTCTAATCTTAATCTAACCCAAGGCAAGGATTAGATTAAGATTAGGAAAAAATAAGAACTTCATTTAGAACAAGCTATATACAACTCCTACTTGAAGTGCTTGTTGTGTTTGAGTTTTTAACGATTCGCTAACTTTATGAATAACTAAATAAGTAAAACTAACATTTAACCAGTTATTAACTTTGGCTGTAAATGAGTTATCCATTGAAACATCCCAAGTATCAAGTCTATCAAACGCTGAAAAAAGTCTTAGTTTGCCTTTATACAAAACATTTTCCACAATTTCATATTTAACATCTGTTATACTTTCGATACCCGTTTCAAATTTAAACTTTTCAATTTCATTTGCAGTTTCTGGATCATCAGTGTAATGAAGGGCAAATTTATCGGCAAAGCTTTCCTCTAACGCAAAACCCAATCTGGTTTTAATAACTTCTGATTTATCATATGAAAACCCAATTGATTGTGTAATATAACCAGGATCAAAAAATGCAACTATCTGTTCCTTTGGAATTACATCATAATTGAAGCCATCTGTAATTGGTGTACGGATTAAATTACTTGCATAAGGTTCAAAAAGCCAACCTGGATTATAGAAGAATACTGTTTCGTTAAATATATTGTTGGAAGTAATTTTTGCTTCATCTGAACCAGTTTTTGATTGTCCCCATTCACCTTTTAATTGATTTTTAAAGGACCAACCCGAAGCTTTATAAGCCATTCCCCAGTCAACTCCAAAAGAATATGCAAGCGAATTTTCGCCACCTTTTGTCCAGTTATTAAATGCAACTTGACTTAAATTAGCAGAAGCAATTAGGGATGGATTCCACTTATTTATTGTTGAATCTACTTCTTGAGCAAATAAAAAATTTAAAGCTAGGAACGACAGTAACAACATCATTTTTTTCATTTTTCCCCTTTTGTTTTTTATTAAATACAAATATAAAAGACAACTTATCTAAATTCAATTCTGTTATAAAAAGCAAACTACAATTACATTTTTCTATAATAATTTGCAATATCTTCAACTGTCCATTTTTGTTTCCAATCCATACCAATTGCATGGTTCCACATGTGTGTTAAATTATAAGCTATTTTGGACATTTCCATAATTTCATCTTCAGTCCAATCTTTAGCTAAGTTTTGTGGTAAGTCAATATTATGTATTTCTAACATATTTCTGAATTCATCAACAGCCTCACCATAAAATTCTTTGAGATGATTAAATGCAATACAATTAGCAATTCCATGCCGGTAACCTTTTACAACCGATAATCCATAAGAAAAAGCGTGACAAGCACCAACTTCGGAATATGTTAAACTTAATCCACCAAATAATGAAGCAATCATTAATTTTTCATTATTCTCATCATTTTGTCCACGTCCTTCGTTAACAAAAACTTCACGACATAATTGTAAGGCTTGATCACCGTATGCTTTTGAGTATGCATTATAAAATATACCGCTTTCTGATTCGATACAATGAATATAGCAATCCATTCCTGTATAAAACCATTTATCTGTTGGAACACTTGCAATTAGCTCTGGATCAAGTATAACTTGATTAAGAACAGTCCATTCGCATTTAAGCCCAAGTTTTTTTTCTGGACCAGTTAAAACGGCAGTCATAGAACATTCAGCACCGGTTCCAGAAATTGTTGGAACACCAAGATGATATATTCCAGGTTTTTTAATTAAATCTAAACCTTGATACAAAGTTGATGAACCTTCGTTTGTGAACATGAGCGCAGTAGCTTTTGCAATATCAAGAATACTTCCTCCTCCAATTCCAACAATACCGGATGGAAGTCCTTTTTTTTCCAAAATTGAATCTCTGAGATTATCAATTTGCTCTGTGTATGGTTCTTTGATATCAACATCAATAAATATTAATAAATCTTCATCGCGGTTTGGAATTCTATTTGCTAATTCCTTTCCTTCAAAATATTTATCAACCACAAAAACAAAAAACTTATCGTTTTCTTTTCTTATTGGTTCAATAATAGCATTTAATTGACTAAAGGCTCCTTTGCCATATACAATTTTATCTATATTTTTAAAATTTTTATGCATTTTTATCCTATTACTTTTTTAATTGCGTTAACCATTTTATCACCCAAAATTTCAAGTTCTTCTTGATTCCATGTTGCTCTAATGCCTAAAGACACTAATCTGCTCATTACATCTTGCGATTTTGGTAATTGAAGATTTTTATAATCTTGAGGAGCACCAAAATAATGAACACCAAGTTTTGCTGGAAAGCTCAAATTCTTGATGTGATCCCATTGATTAATGAAGTGATATTGATTTTTGAACCAATAAGCTGCACCACTAATTCCAACAGCCGAAAATTGTTCAATAACTTTTACCGCTAAATCAGCAGTGGGTAAAAAGAAATTTAAAGTGGCGGCAGAATCGCCTTCAATATCCACTTTTGCTCTAAATTCTAATTGTGGAATTTCTTTTAATCTATTTTTCAAATAAACTTTATTTTTTTGATTATTAGCTTTTACTTCACCAATTTTTCTCATTTGAGCTAAACCAACAGCGGCACTTAACTCACTGATTCTGTAATTAAATCCCATTATATGATGAGGTTCCATTCCTCTATTATTTCCCTCGTGAGTGTGACCGTGGTCTGCTACTTGATCAATTTTATTATAAATATCCAAATCATTAGTAATAATTACTCCACCTTCTCCACAAGTTGTAATCTTAAAATAATCGAATGAAAATGAACCAACTTTCCCAAACAATCCTACTGATTTCCCTTGCCAAAAAGCACCCATTGCTTGTCCACAATCTTCAATTAAAATTAAATTATGCTTTGCGCATACTTCCATTATTCCATCAATATCTGCAGCGGTTCCAAGCATGTGAACTAACAAAACAGCTTTAGTTTTTGGAGTAAGTGCAGCTTCAATTCCTTCTGGACTTAAGCAAAGAGTTTCATCAATTTCTGCAAATATTGGTAACGCACCAGCTAAAAAAGCTGCTTCAATTGGAGCTACAAATGTAAATGGTGGAACAATAATTTCATCTCCAAGTCCAATGCCAGCGACAGCGAGAAGTGTTGCTACAGCTGTAGAACCACTAGAAACAGCGTGAGCATATTTTGCGCCAGTATAATTTGCAACTTCGGCTTCAAACTCTTTCGATTTCCACATCCCCTTTCTAATTTCATCATGTCCATAACGAAATAAAGCTCCTGTATCTAAAACATCATTAACTTCTTTTCGCTCTTCTGTACCATAAACTTCCATTCCTGGCATAATAACTCCATTTTTCTATTTTTATAAGGTGAAATTTACAAAATTTCAAGATTCTCTTCTATATATAAAATGGAGTTTTAATAAAATAGTTTAAGAAGCATAAAAGAATAACTAATTTTTTGTTATTTTATTAGTGCTTGAAAATATTTAGTAATTTCTACATTAAATTAGTTAACTGGAGAATATATGAGATACAGAAAACTCGGAAAAACAAACATAGAAGTATCAGAAATTAGTTTAGGATGCTGGACTATGGGTGGACTTAATTGGCAAGATGGTTCTTCCATCGGTTGGGCAAATGTTAACGAATCTGAAATAAATAGAGCTATTAATTATGCTATAGACAATGGCGTAACCCATTTTGATAACGCTGATAATTATGGAAATGGTCGTGCAGAGCGTATGCTTGCCCGAGTTCTTGGAGAGCGAACAAGCCAATTTATTATTTCATCAAAAGTTGGATGGTTTTCTGGAACTGCTGAAAATTCATATGAGCCAGCTCATATTCGTCATCAATGTGAACAATCTTTGATAAATCTTAAACGAGATTATATTGATATTTATTATTTCCATCATGGATATTTTGGAGATAATGACGAATATCTTGATGAAGCAGTTGCAACAATGAATCGTTTAAAAGAAGAAGGGAAAATTAGGCTGATTGGACAATCTGCATATTCAAATGAGGATTTTCAGAAACTCGTTCCAAAAGTAAAACCAGATGTACTTCAAAGTTCTGCCAATGCAATTGACGATCATTATCTCGCCGATGGAACTCCAGTGAGAAAACTACTTGAAAAAAATAATATTTCATTTATAGCTTTTTCGCCATTAGCACAAGGAATTTTGCTTGATAAATATAATAAGGACAATCCTCCTCAATTTGAATCAGGTGATCACAGAAATAGAAATGAAAGATTTAAGCACGATTATCTTGCAAAAATTGAATGGCGTTTAAGTCAACTTAAAGAACGGTTTGGTAATTCAAAGGAAGATTTAGCTCGTGCAGCTTTGCAATATTTATTACATTATCAGGTTGTTGGTTCGGTAATTCCAGGATTTAGAAATTTGGAACAAGTAAAAATTAATCTTTCGGCAACTGAGAACCCGCTTTCAGATGAGGATTTCAATTTTATTAAAGCACTATTTTCTGAACCAATTTAAATTTTTGAGATTTATTATTAACCATCAATAAAGATGATTAATATTAATTTCATTATCTTTGTTTTTTAATTATTATACGGTGTATATGAATTTTTTAGGAATAATTCCAGCTCGTTTCGGTTCCACAAGATTGGAAGGAAAACCCCTTGCAGATATTTGTGGAAAGCCAATGATACAGCACGTTTATGAACAAGCACAAAAAGCTATTGAAAATGTTTATATAGCTACTGATGATAAAAGGATAGAAGACGCAGTAAAATCATTTGGTGGAAATGTTGTAATGACTTCCGAAGAACACAATTCTGGCACTAATAGATGTCTTGAAGCGTACAATATTATTCAGCAAAATTCTAAAATTAAATTTGATGTTGTAGTAAATATTCAAGGTGATGAGCCAATGCTGGTGCCAGACCAAATTTTGGAATTAGCTGCATGTTTTAACAATCCAAATACAGAAATTGCTACATTGATTGCTAAAATAACAAAAGCAGAAGATTTAGAAGATTTAACAAACGCATTTGTAATTTTTGATAAAAATATGAAATCAATTTATTTTAGCCGCAGTGTAATTCCAGGTGTTAAAGATATTGAAAAATCAGAATGGCTTGGAAAAACGGATTTTTATAAACATCTTGGAATGTATGGATACAGACCCAATACTTTAGAAAATATTGCTAAACTTCCTCAATCAAGACTTGAAATAGCAGAAGGTCTTGAACAAAACAGATGGATTGAAAATGGTTACCCAATTCATGTTGCAATTTCAAAATATAATAATAGTATGTCCGTTGATACTAAAGCAGATTTGGAAAATATTAGAAAAATAATGTGTAAATAGGAAATGGAATTATGAGCTTAAAAAGAGTTAATGTTGGAAATATAGAATGTGGAGCAGATCAATTATTTTTAATTTCTGGTCCATGCGTTATTGAAGACGAAAGTATAATGATGAAAGTTGCTGAAGAGCTAAAAGAAATTACTGAGCGATTAAATATCCCGTTAATTTATAAATCATCATTTCAAAAGGACAACAGAAGTTCGGTTGAATACTACAGTGGTCCTGGAATTGAAGAAGGATTAAGAATTCTTGAAAAAGTGAAAAAGGAATTTGGATTTCCATTACTTACCGATATTCATTATCCTGACCAAATTAAACCAACTGCCGATGTTGTTGACGTAATTCAAATTCCAGCATATCTAGTTATGCAAACTCATCTTGTTGTAGAAGCTGCAAAAAGTGGAAGTGTTATTAATTTAAAACATGGACAATTTTTAGCTCCAGAAAATATGATTAAACCAGTTCAAAAAATTGAAGCATCTGGAAATAACAAAATAATACTTACCGAACGTGGATACACTTTTGGTTATAACGATTTGGTTGTTGATCCACGAAGCTTTTACCATTTAAATGAAACTGGCTATCCAGTTGTTTTTGATGTTACGCACGCAATAAGAAAATATGGAATTCCTAGTGCGGATCCATCGGGTGGCGCTCGTCAATATTTGCCAGTGCTTGGTAGAGCAGGTGTGGCTTCGGGAGTTGATGGAATTTTCATTGAAACTCATCCATGCCCAAGCGAAGCACTTTGTGATGCTGCAAGTCAATTAGATATTACTCAGTTGGAAGAATTCTTGAAGCCACTAATAGAATTGCACAATATAGAAGTTAAATACAGAAAGTAGATTTTTATAAATAAAACAGAGATGTAATTATGGAATTATATTTAGACTCCGCCGATATGGAGGAAATTAAGGAAGCTTTTCAATTAGGTTTTCTTTCAGGATTAACAACTACCCCAACATTTATGCATCGTCATGGAATTACTGATATTGATGCGACAATAATTGAACTTTCCAAAATTGTTCC
Source organism: Ignavibacteriales bacterium CG18_big_fil_WC_8_21_14_2_50_31_20 (assembly GCA_002786785.1). Taxonomy (GTDB): domain Bacteria; phylum Bacteroidota; class Ignavibacteria; order Ignavibacteriales; family Melioribacteraceae; genus 1-14-2-50-31-20. The sequence goes on from PCUD01000068.1 coordinate 44,445, forward strand.
CGTTTTACAAATTGAAGCTCTTGGAGACAGTGCAGAGCAAATAGTTACAGAAGTTTATAGACAAGACGCACTCGGACTTGATAAAGAAACCACCGTTTATAAAATTCCAATTTCTCTTGAAGGTGTTAAGGCCTGCAAAATATTAACTGATAAAGGCTTTAAAGTAAACGTCCATCTTGTTTACACTTTGCAACAAGCATACATGGCAATGGCTGCCGGCGCTACTTATGTTTGTCCATTGGTTGGAAGACTGCAAGACCAAGGTCACGATGCTCTTTCGCTTGTTGAACAATGCGTTGATGCTGTTAATTATTATGGCTATAAATCTAAAATTATGTTCTCTTCAGTTAGAAACATTGAGCATGTTAGAAATGCATTGAACATTGGAGCTCATACTATTACAGCACCTTGGAAAGTAATTCAACAAATGACTAAAAACAATTTAACCGATTTAGGCACACAACAATTTGTTGAGCATACTCGTTTAATGACTTACAAAATAAAAGATATTTTGGGAACTGATAATCCCACTGCTATTGTTGAAAATACAATTTCGGAATGCCTGCTTGAAATGACAGTCGGTAAATTTGGTGCAGTTACAATTGTTAACGAAAAAAAAGAAGCCATTGGAATTTTCACAGATGGTGACCTACGCCGTTTAATTGCTAGCAAAGGTGCTGATGCTGTTAATAAAAAAGTGATTGACACTTTAACTCTTGTTAAACCATTTACTATTGATGAAAATGAATTATTAAATGATGCGAATAATATCTTTAAACAGAATCCAATAAATAGCATAGTTGTAACTAGAAAAAATCAAGTTATAGGAATGCTTCACATTCAAGATATTCTTGGGTTAGAGCGATAAAATATTAGGTTAGAGATTTAAGCAGTAAAATTTAAAACTTTTATAAGACGTTCCGTTGGAACGTCTTTTTTATATATAAGAAAAAGGCTATTCATAAATTGAATAGCCTTTTCTTAATTCTAAATTAGTTAGAATTTAATTAAACAAATATCTCAAACCAATTTGCATTTGCCATCTTGAAGCAATGCTTGTGTTATCAATAAATGTTGTTGTCATGACTTTTCCATTAGAAGTTGGGAATGCAAATTCTGGTTCACCCTGAGCATTATAACCAGCAAGAGAAAGTGGAGATTTATTTTGTGGGAATGATCTAACCCCCCAATCAGAATTAATCATATTACCAACGTTCAAGACATCTAAACTTAGTTGGAAAGCATGTGTATTCTCTCCAATATTTATAGCAAAGTCTTGCAGAATTCTTAAATCTATTTGGCTAAACCATTCGCCAATAGAACCATTTCTTTCTGCATAATCACCTCTTCTTGTACTAAGGTAATCATCTTGTTCAATGTATGAATTTAACTGATTCCAAATCTCCTCTGGGCTTCGTGTATCACTAGCATCTGTTGGAACTAAGTTAATTTCAGATGAATTTGCTGGGACATAAATAAGGTCATTATTTTGTCCGATTCCATCTTTATTTACATCACCAGCATATGTATATGAGAATCTTGAACCTGAACCAGTTTCAAAGAATAGTGATATTGTTGTTGCATAACTTCCACCATAAACAAATTTCCAAGATCCAGCACCAATAAATCTGTGGTCCATCCCCCAATCTGAATAACTTAATTTTGGAGTATTATTATTTCCAACAACTGGATTTAATTGGAACGCATCGGCAGCAATTTCGCCAGGGCTACTTGTAATATCTTTTGACTGTGCATAAGTATAAGCAACCATAGCAAATGCAAATGGTGAGAAGTTTTTTCTTAATTTTGCTGTCATACTATACTGATAACCTTCGTCCGTGTTATCAAGAACAATTGCTCCAGCATCCATCCAACTTCCTACATCTGTAAAATCATTGATTTTACTTTCTGAACCTTGGTAAACAGCTCTATTATCAGCTCCTTTTAATGTACCAGTTGGAACATCCATATTGTAGTTTTTGTGAACAACTGCATTAATATCTTTATTATAGATTCCTTCTAAAGTACCAATCATTCCCCATGGTAATTCTTGATCAATTGCAAAATCTGTTCTCCAAACTTGAGGCCATTTGAAATTTTCAGAAGTCGCATTAATTTGGAAAGTATAAAATGGATCTATTGTTCTGTTTGAGAATTGATTTCCAATCCATACAAAACGTAAACGACCTGTAAAGACACCTGTACCACCGCGCAATTGAGTTGATCTATCTCCCTTAACATCATAATTAAAACCAATTCTAGGCGATAATAATGGAGTAGCTGAAGGTAAATGACTTACATCAATTTTTACATCATTCCCAAATTCATCTTTAAATGTTTTAGCTTCAATTACTGGATTTGCTTCTGGCTTATCAAAATAAGTTGGCATATCCATTCTGATACCGCCAGTAAGTTTAAGTTTATCATTTACTTGCCATTCGTCTTGAGCATAAAGCGAAACTTGCCCAACACTAAACTCAGCTACTTTGTATGGTTTTGTATTTGAGTTTGCAACATCTGCATTAAAATCGTTGAAATTAGCTGGATCATTTGGATTTGTGTGCAATCTAAAATCATCCATTGAAGCAAATGTATAACCTGGATAGTAGAATAAGTTAAAAGAATTCATAAATCCAAATGTTTCCATTGATGCACCAACAGTTATTATGTGATCATTCATATAGATTGAAAAATCATCAGTAATTTGGAAAACATTTTGATCAAGTATATTATTAGTAGAAAATCTTTCAAGACCGAATGATGCGTAATTTAATCCGTTTTTATTAATATCAATTGATGGGAAATTTGCACTTTTAGATTCTCTATAATCTCTGAAAGCTGTGTAAGCAACTGTAAGATGATTGGAATAATTATTACCAAATCTACTTGTTAACTGAGAAACGAAAGAATTTATATCATTATTAATAATATAACTTGTGTTTTCAAAAGGAAGAGAATTTAAATTTGGTCCACGTCCACCAGCAGAAATAGCTGGATGAGGAAGTACGTCTCTCCAAGATCTCAAATAATTATAACGGAATGAAAAATCGTGATCTTGATTTATATTCCAATCAATTTTTGCAAGTAATTTTTCGTTTTCTGTTTTGTGATTGTAATTTTCGTAAGCACCTGTTTCATAACCATAAACATCTTTTAAAGTTTTTTGGATTTCATCTAAATCAGACGCAGAAACATTTGAAACATTTGCTCCACTTGAACCTGGTTTTGAAGCAAGTAGAGTTGTTGCGGGTTCTTCTCTTCTTTCCATTTCGGCGTTAACAAAGAAGAATAATTTATTTTCTAATATTGGGCCACCAACTCTAAAACCATATAATCCATAACTTAAATTAGGATTTTCAAGTTCTAAGTTACCAACTTTTTTCCCAATCATAGATTCATTTCTAATAAAACTATAAACAGAACCTTTAAAAGTATTAGTACCACTTTTTGTCACGGAATTAATACCCGCACCGGTAAATCCGCCTTGACGAACGTCATAAGGAGCAAGAGTTACTTGAATTTGGTCAATAGCATCTAAACTAACTGGCTGTGCATTAGTTTGCCCACCTGGAGTAGGGACATCAAGTCCGAATGAGTTATTAAAGATTGAACCATCAAGAGAAAAGTTATTATAATAAGAATTTCTGCCACCAAAACTTCCACCACTTGCTTGCGGAGTTAAGCGAGTATAATCTGAAGTACTTCTTGAAATTGTAGGTAATGCATCAATTTCTTTTTTGGAAATGTTTGTGGCTGCACCTGTTCTATCAGCATTCAAATCATTATCCTGGTGTGAAGATACAACAATTTCTGACAAACCAACTGATTCATCAGAGAGCTTAAATTCTACTCTCACATTTTGCCCAAGAGCTAAAAAAACATCTTCTTTTGTTTGTGCTTGGTAGCCAACAAAAGAGGCGGTAATTTTATAAGGGCCACCAATACGAATATTTTGCAAAGTGAATCTACCATTATTTTGTGAAGCAACACCATATTCAACGCCACTAGGAACATGGATTGCAATAATATTTGCAAATGGCAATGGATCATTTTCTTTATCCGTAACAATTCCGTTCAACGAGGCAGTAGTAACACCTTGTGCAAAAATTGTAGTTGTGAATATAGAAAAGATGAAGATAAGAATAAAAGCAGTGAAAAGTTTTTGTATAAAACCTCCTTAGCAAATTTAGTGATTTGGGGTTATTATTGTGTAAATTGTTACACAATAAGTAAATGTTGGAATGTAAGATACAAATATTTCTACCAAATGGAATAGATATTTTATCAATTCAGCATTAAGATTTATGTGTTTTTGGTTAATAATTTATTTCCCAAAGCGGTACAAATCCTTCTTCTTTCACTACTTTTTGCCCTTCTGGACTAAGAACCCAATCTATAAATTTTTTGACCTTCCCCGATGGAGATTTGGTTGTAAAAAAATGCAAATACCTTGTTAATGGATAACTGTCATTTTTAGCATTTCTTTCATTAGGTTCAATTCCATTTATGGATAATAGTTTAACCCCTTTTGCAAAACCAATGCCTCCAAAGCCAATTCCATTTTTGTTCTCTTTAATAAAATCAACAATTTCCTCTGTTGTGGCAAAAGTTTTTGCAGTTTCGCTAAACTCATTATTTGGCAATACCAAATCTTGCAGAAATTTTCTGGTGCCTGAATCAGAATCGCGTATCGCTAAAATTATTTTCCCCTTTCCAAGATTAAGAGAATCTAAATTGGAATACTGCCCAGTTAAGATTTTATTTAGTTCTTCTATAGATAAATTATTTATTGGGCTTTCATAGTTTGCATAAATGCTCATTGCATCTTTGGCAATTAAATAATACATACCAATGCTGCCGTAATATTCTGCTAAATTTTTGGCTTCTTCAGATGTTAAATTTCTTGAAGCACTACAAATATCTATAGTGCCAGCAAGTAGCTGGTCAATTCCACTTTTAGTTCCACCGCCAAAAACTTGAAATTTTACATTCGGATTTATTTCAGAAAATCTATTTGCAAGTTTTCTAGTGAGTTGAAACATGGTGTCTGAACCTTTGATTAAAATTATATCTTCTTTTGCAGAAGGCACCGAGCTGCCACACCCAGCAATATAAAGAGAAAATATTACAATAATTAAATTTATGCTTCGACTCATTTTTTATCTCTCTGATATGGCGATGAGTTATTCCACTCAATTTGGTTTTCACTATTTGCAGTTTCTAATATAAAATCGTATAAAATTTTAATATGCTTTTTAACAGCTTTATAATTAATTTTTTGAGATAAATCGTCAAATGGTGAATGGTATTTATCCTTAATATAATCCATCCATTTCATTACTGCTGCTTCTCTATTATAATTAACATAATCAATTCCATCCGAAATTAATATTGAAGGAATTCCAGCAAGAGCAAATGATAATTGATCTGAATGAAAAAATGATTCGTAGGAATCAAATTCACTTGGAATTTCATCCACGTTTAATTTGTTTTTTTTAGCAGTTTCCACAAGTATTTTCTTAAGAGAAGAAAACTCAGATCCAATTCCAACAACGGAATTGAAATCGTCAATAACTGCAAGACCATCAATATTAATATTTGCAACAATTTTTTCTTTAGGAATTGGCGGATGATCAACAAAATAAGATGAGCCGAGCAATCCTTTTTCCTCACCAGTAACAAAAAGAAAAATTATGGATCTTTTTAGTGATGAATTATTTTCACTAAATAGTTTTGCTAATTCTAACAATGCCGAAACTCCAATTGCGTTATCAAAAACTCCATTATATACTGAATCACTTTCAATAGCCAAACCAACACCAAGATGATCATAGTGAGCAGAAATTACAATAAATTCATCATTCAATTTATTGTCAGTACCTTGCAAATATCCAACAACATTTGGAGCAACAAAATCGCGTCTATCATATTTGGGTTCTAGAAGCAATTTGCTTTCTAACTCAAAACTCTTCATCTTATTATCTTGAAACATTTCCATTACTGAATTAAAAGAAAATTTAGAACTATTAAAAATAAGTTCGCCTGATTTTGGATTTAACAAAATGCTCAGCAGCGGTGTAGGCAAATATGCTAATGAAATATCTTCGAAAAAGAATTCTTGATTTAACTTCTCCCAATCTGAATCTAATTGGCAAGAATATGTAGGAATTTGTATTGTTCCAACAGCTCCCTTAGATAGAGCAATTTTTTGTTTAGTTCCAGCAAAACTATAGTTCGAAGGATATATTCCATTAAAATATTCTGGGTTATTAGAACTTGGCTCACCTTCAAAAAACAATACAATTTTTCCAGCAACGTTTACATTTTCATAGTCGTCATAATTAAACTCTGGCGCAGCTATTCCATATCCAACAAAAACAAGTGATATTGAATTAGGAGCAAACATTCGTCCACCAACGTGGTAAAATTGAAAATCCTTTTTAATCTGAAGTGTATCTTTCGTGTTGTTTATAATTATAATTTTAGAATCATCTTTGGGTTTTATACCGTGCATTGGAATATATTGATAGAAAGTATTTTCGTAACCCATAGGCAAAAGTTCATAATTGTTCGAACAAAGTGCTAAATATTTCGCCGAAAGTTCTCCTCCAATTGTTCCAGTTCCTCTGCCTTCAAACAAATCACTTCCTAAATAATTTAAGTGTTTTTTAATTGTTGTTGAATCCTGAGGATAATTTGCTTGGGGAACAATTATCATTGCCAGTAGGAATAAAAATATTTTATTGTAACATTTTATCAAAACAATTCCATATAAATATAAAGCACTTTGGTAAATTACATATTTTTTTATCAAAAGCTAAACTATTGATTCTTATCCGAGAGTCTTAACAATTAATTAATACTTTATTAACACCAACTTAACGTGTCTTAATAATTATTTGTTGAGTTTACATAATGGAATTTTATGTTTTTGTCAAACGATAATGCATGGAGAGAAATAGATGAAGGAGATAAATTTAGAAAATATTCTAAATGAAAAAGGGATTAAAATATTTGAAAACAATACATTCCTAAAGAGAATTACAATAAATTTGTTTAAAAAGATTCTTCATGTGGATGAAATAAATAGTTTTTTAATTGGAAAAGAAGATATTTGTGGAATAGAATTTATTGATGAAATATTTGAATATTTAAATTTTACTTTTAACATTTCCTCTTCTGATATCCTTAAAATTCCAGCTGAAGGACGTTTAATTGTTACCGCAAATCATCCAATAGGTTCTCTAGATTCACTTGCATTAGTAAAAGCTATTTCACTTATAAGGCATGACATTAAAATTGTTGCAAACGATATTCTTTCTTCAATTGACAATATTAGCGATTTTATATTACCTGTAGATATTGAAAATTCAAGTTTTAAACGAGAGCGACTTCTTGCAATTTCACAAGCTCTAGAAGAGGAAAAGGTTGTTATTATTTTTCCAGCTGGTGAAGTAAGCAGATTAAAAGGGATAACAATTAAAGATTCAAAATGGAATAAATCCCCAATATTTCTTTCAAACAAATTTAGCGCTCCAATCTTGCCAGTTTTCATTGGGGCTAAAAATTCAATTACGTTTCATTTACTTTCACAAGTAAATAAGCGTCTTTCAATTGTCCTACTTGCACATGAACTTTTTAATAAAAAAAATAAATCTTTGGAAATTGTAATTGGAAATCCGATACCATCAAAAACTTTTTATTCCAATATTAGAGACAGTGTTTATATAAAATTACTAAAAAAACATGTTGATAATATTGGGAAAAACAAGAATGGTCTTTTTGCTACAGAGAAAAACATTATTCATCCAGTTGACTGTCGTTTAATAATTATGGAATTAAGAAATGCAAAAAAACTGATGCAGACAAAGGACAATAAATCAATTTACATAGTTGATTATTACAAATCGCCAAATGTTATGAAAGAAATTTCGAGATTACGCGAAATTACTTTTCGGAAAGTTGGTGAAGGCACAGGCAACAAAAAGGATATGGATAAATTTGACAAATACTATAGTCACTTACTAATATGGGATAATGATTCACTTGAAATTGTTGGTTCATATCGTATCGGATTTGGTAAAGCGATACTTGAAGAACATGGTATAAATGGATTTTATTCATCTACACTTTTTAATTTTTCAGATGATTTTATTCAAAATGTGCTACCATATTCAATTGAGTTAGGAAGAAGTTTTGTTAGGCAAAAATATTGGAACAGTAACGCTCTGGATTATCTTTGGCAAGGTATTGGTTCAATAATTTCAAATACACCCGATCTCAAATATCTATTTGGTCCACTTAGTATTAGTGAGAATTTTACAAAGCAAGCAATATGTTTGATAATTACTTATACCTCCAAATGGTACAAACCAAATGGAGAAATAGTTGAAGCAAAAAATCCTTTTATCATTGAGAGTGAAATTTTAGAGGAGTTAAAATCAGTATTTATATCTAAAGATAGAAGAAGTGATTACAATATCTTAAATTTCAAACTCAAAGAAATGGATTTTAACTACCCAGTTCTCTTTAAACATTATGCTGAAATTGCGAACGACGATGGTGTTGATTTTCTTGCATTTAACCTTGATTCAAATTTTTCAAATTGCGTAGATGGATTAATTAAAATTGAAATAGAAAAAATTAAAGAGAGGAAAAAAGAGCGTTATATTTATCCTCATAAAAATAAGGAATTAGTATAAATGCGAAATTTTCTCTGGGGTGTTGCAACTTCTGCTTTCCAAATTGAAGGAGATATTGAAAATGATTTTACCGATTGGGAAAATCTCGGTAAATTCAAAAACGACAATGCAGATCCCCGCTATGAAAATGGAAGCAACCATTGGGACCTTTGGGAAACTGATTTTGAATATTTAAAGGAACTAAATTTAAATGCTTACAGATTTTCGATTGAATGGGCCCGAATTGAGCCTGTTAGAAATGAATACTCAAATGAAGCAATTCAAAAATATCATAAAATGATTGACAAACTTATAGAGATGGATATTGAACCAGTAATTACTCTTCATCATTTTACTCATCCAAGCTGGTTTCACGATTTGTCACCTTGGACAGATGTAAGTTCAATTGAAATTTTTACAAAATTTGCTAAAAAAATGATTGAAGAATTTGCCGCTAAAATTAAATTTTGGATTACTTTTAACGAGCCACTCGTTTGGGCTTTGGCAGCTTATGGCGATGCAAAATTTCCTCCTGGACAAAAAGATCTATACAAAGTAATGGATGTAACATATAATATTCTTTATGCACATATTCGTATTTACGATATGCTTAAAAATTTTGATGAGGACATAAAAGTTGGAATTGCTAAACATTTTGTTATTTTCAAACAAGCACGTAGCTGGTTTTGGGATAAAAATTTAGCAGATCGTTTACATAATTTTTTTAACGTAATGCTCTTAGATGCATTTAAAACAAATACTCTTGAAATTAATTTCCCCTTTTTGCTGAACTATATTTCATTTCTGCCATTAGATAACAAAATAGATTTTTGGGGGATAAATTACTATTACCGGCTCCATGCAAAATTTAAAATTAATTATAAAAATCCAATGGAGCTTTTCGCTAAAAATCCTACTACAGATATGGGGTGGGAGATTTATCCTAATGGATTAAAAAAAATAATTAAGCTTGTTTCAAAGTATGATAAAGAAATGATAATTACTGAAAATGGGATTGCAACTGATAATGAGAAATTGCGAATTAAATTTATAAAAAAACATCTAAAAGT
>PCUD01000068.1:54243-58591 GCA_002786785.1 Ignavibacteriales bacterium CG18_big_fil_WC_8_21_14_2_50_31_20
CTTGATAACTATGAATGGCTTGAAGGAAAATCCAAACGATTTGGTTTAATTCATGTTGATTACGAAAACCATTTTAAACGAACATTAAAACCGGCTGCTTTTATTTTTGCTGATTTAATTAAAAAGTTCAAAACAAATAATAATTCTAAAGGCAAAATAAAATCTAAAGCAATTTAGAAAACCCTACATTTAGTCTGCCTTATTTTAAATATTGCACTAAGACATAACTAAAAGAAGTAACACTAATCTAATTGGATGTGGAAAACTCGGTTAAAATGCAATTTGCTACCGAATTAATCTCCGTTGTTCTAACATTGACAGTTAATTTGTTGATTTGACTCATCTTACAACTCCTTTTTTTTACTTGATTAATTGTTTTTGTATTTCCTTTTATACAAAAACGTTAATATTTTCTCTAATAGGCACTTTCCCAATTATTATTTAATAATTGCTTCATTTGAGTTTTTGCCTAATTATCATTATATAATTTCGAGATTTGGCTCATCAATTCATAGTTTTGTGGAATAAAATTGCTAATTAACATTAATATAAAACCAAAAATCATTAACAATAAACCAATATGTGAATATTTATTTTGTTTTTTAAATTCAATTTTATCTGTTTCTGAACTTCCATCCCAAAAGAAAGAACCATTCTCTTCAATAAATTTTAGAGCATCCGTTTTACTATATTTCCAAATTAAAAACGCTCCCAAAATATCTAGAAGAAGTCCTAAACTATTTACAATTACATATACTTTCACAATTTTATTTCCCCTTTGTTTAAGTTCCTGATTATCTCAAAACACTCCTAGATAGCATGCAAACATTTTATTTTATATAAAAACTGAAAGTTATTCCCATTAATTAACTGTTATTTTCATAATACTGTTTCTCATCATCTATTTCCAAAATAGACGAACTTGAATCATAAAATGGAGCTATTGTAAAATTCTTAAGTGGGATCTTTACTTTAATATTGTAATTCCATGTTTGTGTGTATTTATATTTCTCATCAAAATTATTGATTCTACTGATTTGACTTCCACCCATTAAATATGGTGTAAAATGGATTGACATTTTATCACCATCTGGATTTCTAAAGTCCTCTTTTATAGTTAATTCCACAATTTCGGCAAAACCAACTCTACTAATTTTATCATTTGATAAAGTTATTGTTGCATCGCCCTTTGTTTTAACTACTGTATATCCAGCAGCCATTTTAGCAACTCCATAATACACTTCACCATTTTTTGTGTAAACAGTATCTATTTGTGCATTTATTATGACTGATGACAACAGCATTACTATAAATATTTTCATTTTGAAGACTCTCCTTTTGTGTATTTATTTTATCTTTTAATTTTGTTTACTCTTCTAATGTGTTTTAATTTCTCTCGATAGTAGGTAAATGCTCATCCCATGGGAGTATAAAATTCTCAACATATCCTGTTACAGAATAAGGACGACTATATTTTCCAGCCATTGTTTTCATCATTTGTTCTAGAATCCTTTCTGCCGTTATTTTTCTCTCATAATTAAATGCAACAATTTCATCAGGTTCAAAATCCTTTTTCCTATTTTGAATATGGATACGATTTCGAAGTTTTCTCAAATCATCCAACTCCGTATAAAATAGTAAATCCTTAAATCCGAATAATTCATTTTTTCTTGCACTAACAATATATTTTTCAAATTCATCTATTTTTTTACTTCTAATTCTATCAATTATAATCTTTGTCAAATTAGAAATACCTTCCTTAGTATTGTCGTTAATTCGAACATAAAAATCATATAAAATAGCCTCACAAATAGATGCAATTGTCACAATAATTGGCTTGTATAACAACAATTTTTCTTCTGCAGTACAATTTGATTCAGTTGTATAAAGAAATTTTAATATTTTTAGATTATGTATAATATTATCGCCAATTTTGAAAATACAGATAAAATCACTTTTTATAGCGAACATTTTAATCCTAATTTTAGTTTTTTATTTAACATACTACCTCGAATGCTGTCATTCTTTTGCTTTTCTGTAAAATTATTATTAGCGTTAGTCAAATAATTAGTTAATTGTCTTTTCCCATTATCTGTTAATCAAAATATATTCATGTAAATTAACTTACATTCCAACATCATACTTTAAGAGATAGCCCGATTGATTTTCTATTTCTACTTTTAACCATTCATTAAATTCACCATGCTCGCTTAAAACTGTAATTATTTCATCTTTTTTCAGTCTTTTAATTATTTTACTTTTATTTGTTTCCTCATTATAAACAGGTGTTTCATTTTCAATTACTTTTACATTAAAGGGAAAAATGATAGTTTTCATTTTTTCAGATTGTTCGATTAAATCCGTTTTTTCATGTGGGTATCTATAACCGCAAAATCTACATACTATTGCGGCTTTTTTAATTTCTTCTGCGCATTCAGGGCATTTTTTTAAATCGTCATATTTAGTATTTTTATTTTCATATTTTACAATTGGATTTCTAACAATTAAATACAACAACATCCCAACTAATGAAAACAATAATGAAATTGCAAACCATGCAGGTGCATTCATATTTCTCTTTTCAGCATCTTTTGAAATAAAATATGCTGGAACTAAATTTATAAATACGATTAATATTATTGTAAAAATGGTCATATATTCTCCTTTAAATTATAGCAATTTTCTTTGATTTTCTTATTTCATCTAAATTTTATCTACGCTTTAGTTCTTCAGTTAAAGATGTAATACTTGAAATATATAATATCATTATAGGAACTATTAAAACAGTAAATAAAATTTTCCCAGTAATATCAAAAATACTATATACAAAAATTAAAAACATCACGTAAATAAGTATATATAAATAGCTTTTGAATATATTATCTTTAAGTTTTTCAACACTCATATTCTTTGGGTCATTTTTATAGGCTTGCTTTCTATAGTATCTGTCCTCAGCTAATTTCTCTGCTTTTGTTTTATAACTCATTTCTTATTCCAATTTTTGTTAGTAATTAGCAATGTTTTTAATGTTATTTACAAGTTGTGCATCTTCAGCTTAAATTCTAAAATATTTTTAAATCTACAAATATTACTTAGTAACAATTTACATAATAGATTTCCTATCTATATTTCGATATGATACCCAAATCCGAAGGAAATTGTAGTATAACTTATTTCCACAACTTTACCTTTTACATTCGAATTTCCATTGAATGATTTGTATGAGCCTTCTATAAAAAAGTTCTCAAGCGCATATCTAAGTCCAAAACCCCAAAATGGTCCACCACTTAAATTAGCCATCACATTATTTAAATCTTTTTTGCTAAATTTTATATTATATCCAATTGTTATAATCAAACTTGGGATAAAATTTATTGACCTTGGAGTGTTTACATCAAAAATTGCATATACTGGAATAAACCTAAAATCTCTGCTACCATACAATGTTTGTGTCCTTGGTAACAAGTAAACTAGGCCTACTCCATATCTAAAATTCTCATTTCTATTAACTAGTAATTCTAAACCCAAGGAATAATTATTATCTACCTTTAACTCATCACTTTCATTAACTTCACTTGTTGAATAATTTCCATCCATATCCAACATTAATTTGGGTGATATTTTAAAACAACTTTGTGAGAACAAATTGTTGAAAATAAGAATATTTGCAAACATTAAAATTATGATGGCATTTATTTTCTGCTCTTTAAACATAGTATGATCTAAATTTTGTTTTCAAAACTACTCCTTTTTTATAAAATGTCGTTTTATCAACACGACACTCGAAATCACATTAACGATTCTTTCAACATACTTTATTTTCTTAATCCAACAATCCATTAATCTTTATTATGTGTATAAATATTTTCAATCTATTTACCAAATGGATAAATCAACACCATTCAAGTAATTATCAGTTAAATTGGGATTTAATGGGTGTAATTTTCTTCTGCCACTCTCTAACCACATTTACCTTATTGTTTCAATTTAAATTATGTAATAAAATCTTTTTAAGCAAACAAGATGTAAAATTTTTCAAAATCTGTTATAACTCTTTAAAAATGTAATTGATACGACTCTTTAGAAATGTCAGTAAAAACGACATAATAGAAGATCAAAAACGGGATACTAATAAGGAAAGAAGTTTACTGATGAGTTTAAACGGACATGAGAAAGTCCATTAATTGGATTCTTTTATTGGTCTTTGCTTGATAACTACGAATGGCTTGAAGGAAAATCCAAACGATTTGGTTTAATTCATGTTGATTATGAAAACCATTTTAAGCGAACATTAAAACCAGCAGCTTTTATTTTTGCAGATTTGATTAAAAAGTTCAAAACAAATAAT
>PCUD01000068.1:58603-61611 GCA_002786785.1 Ignavibacteriales bacterium CG18_big_fil_WC_8_21_14_2_50_31_20
AGTTTTTCTTACTCTGTCTTAGAACTAATATTGAACTAAATAATTTTGCTCTATGATAGAACCGCAATCTTTTCGTCCACTAAATCAATATCTTTTACAAATCTGTTCTCATCAATCTGGCTAGTTTCAATTTTGAAAATGTCATCTTTTGAAAACGACATTACTTTTACGTCGTTTTTTGTAAAACCAATAAATGATGTTGGATTGGTTGTCCAGCTTCCGGAATTAAGGTAAGTCATTCCATTTTGTTGCACCATTTCTGGATAATGTGTATGCCCACAGCAAACAACATCAGCATTTTTATGCTTTCCATAAGCCAATGATCGTTCTCTAACAATTTGAGCATTTCGTAAAAATGCTTTTGTGTTTCTTTTCAAAAATTTACTAATTCTATTTTTTACTGGGTCAATATAAATTGCAAATTTATAAATTATATCTGCAACTTCTGAGATTATTGGATGCTTACTAGTAAATACGTCAAAAACATCACCATGCAAGGCTAGTACCTTTTTGTTATTCCAATTAAACATATATTCGTTATAGACTTTAATTCCAAGCAATTGCGTAAGTAAATCAGAAAATCCATCATGATTTCCACGTATCCAAATTACTTCTCTGTGGTTTTCTTTATCCGTAATTTTTCTTAATTCAGATAATACTTTCCAATGTTGTTTGCTCAAGCGTTTCATGTTAATTGAATCAAAAACATCACCATTAATTATTAGTCTTTCAAAAGAAATATTTTTAAGAAATGTAATCAATGTCTCTGTTTGCGATAGTTTACTTCCAAGATGAATGTCGCTAATAATTACATTTTCAAAGTGGTCAACTGGTTTTCCAAAGTACTTTGTGAAATTTGGTAATATTTTAATTTCTTTCATTTTAAAATCTGTTCTTAATATTCCATTTTCATCAAATCCTAAAAACCCAGATTCGTAAATATCATCGTAAATTTTTATTTCTTTTCCCATTACTATTTTCCTGTAAAAATTATTTATGCTGATTGTAAAACTGAGTTTTTGCCAATTTTAATTTTATTATTTCTCCATTTAACACTATAGCTAAAAAATGGAGCGAACCAAATTAAAGCAATTGCTAAATCCTTAAATGGCACGGCAAAAACATTATGCCATTTAAAATCACTCCTCATTAATTTCATTATATAAAAATCATGATTCATTTTAATAAGAGTAACCGATGCAAAGATTATTTCGCCATCCAGATTATGTAAGTATGCCATCAAAATAAGACTTGAAAATATTGGGTTTGAGAACCATTCCAGAAGGTAATGCTTTATGTCAATATTTCGTCTCATCTTTGCCCATCTACTGTGTCGGTTCAAAAACTTTTCAAAGGATATATTTTCATTAACATTATCAACCATTGTTACAGAGGTTTTTATTTCATATCCCAATTCTTTTACTTTTATTCCAAGCAAAAAATCCTCTGCAAGATAATTCTTGAGTGAATTGAATCCCCCAATCTCATCCAGCACTTTTCGTGGAATTAAAATTGATTTTCCAATTACTATTGAAATATTTGCAAATTTTTTAGCTATAAAAACATTAGGTGCAACAAATGTATTCAAATGTAAATTTTCCCAAATTGATGTTATATTTTTTGCTCCAACACCACGAATTGTAGCTGTAACCAATCCCACATTGTCATTATTAAATTCTGAAACTAAATTTTTAAGAAAATCTGTTTTAACTCTAGTGTTGCTGTCATTGATAAAAATAAATTCACCATTTGCGGATGGATACATGTTGTACATATTATTTACTTTTGGATTCAATCCAATTGCAAAATCATCTACAACAAGTTTTGATTTAACTGATTTAAACTCATTTTGTAATTTTCTAACAACATCAAAAGCTGCATCGTGGTATGAATCTAAACCAAATACTATTTCATAATCAGGATAATCTAAGTTGAAAAATGAACGCAAGTTATCCTCCAATCCATCATCAATTCCCTTTAGAGGTTTCAAGATTGTTATGGAAGGATATTTATAAACACTTAGAATATTCACATCATTGCTGGCTAATTTGATTTTTTGCTTCATAATTATTGCAGAGGTGAGAAGATGTATAATCGAAATGGTTATAGCTAAACTAAGAAACAAAACAATTACTTCATTCATTTTAGTCTCAATTTGTGATTAGATAAATATTTCATATACAAAATTACAAATTGAGTATTAAGCTATTATTAAGGCAGTGTTACGCAATTGTTAAATAAAAAGATTTCCAAGAATTAAATAGTATTTCTTTTTAAGTATTGCGAATAGTCTTTTAATATTGGAAAATATTTACCTTCAAATAAGTGAGAAGAGATAATAAAATCGGCAGTTGACCTGTTATTAGCAATTGGAATATTATATAACACTGAAATACGCAAAAGTGCCTTTACATCAACATCATGCGGTTGTGGTTCCATTGGGTCCCAAAAGAAAATTATTATATCAATTTTCCCCTCTGCTATCATTGCTCCTAATTGTTGGTCGCCACCTAAAGGACCCGATTTTAGTTTTTTAATTTTTATGTTTCCCTTTTTGGGGTTCATGTTTTTTTCGTTTAGAATTTTCTCAATCATAATTCCTGTTGTGCCTGTACATACCATTTTGTGTTTAATTAAATTCTCAGAATTCCACTTAACCCACTCTGCAAGGTCCTTTTTTCTGTTATCGTGTGCTACTAAAGCAATTGTTTTTTCTGTTTTCATTTATATCACTTAATTTATCATTTGTTTTTAATGCTTAAATTTAAATAAAAAAGGCGTCTAATAATAGACGCCTCATTCTCTGGAAGGAGAAAGAAAACAACTTATTTTAGCAATGTCATTTTCTTTGTTATAGTATTATTTCCTGCTTCTAATCTGTAGATATAAACACCAGTTGATAATTTTGCAGCATCAAAACTTACTTCATAGTTTCCTGAAGTTTTAATTCCATTTACAAGTGTTGCAACTTTTTGTCCAAGAATATTAAATACATTTAAAGTTACATG
>PCUD01000116.1:0-28674 GCA_002786785.1 Ignavibacteriales bacterium CG18_big_fil_WC_8_21_14_2_50_31_20
AGAAAGATCGAGCGATTACTTGAACGCGTCTGTTGGTTATAGTGGTAGTTACGGGTTTAGCGGTTCAGTAGGAATTACACTTACTAACTTTGATATTACACACCCTTTTACAATGGGTGGTGGACAAATTCTCAATTTTAATTGGCAATTTGGTGTTGGTAATTATTACCAAACATTTAACCTTGGCTTTACTGAACCTTGGTTTATGGACACTCCAACAATGGTTGGGTTTGATGTTTTTGATACTCGACAACGTTATTATTACGATTTAAGCCAAACTGGTATTACTCTTAGGGTTGGAAGAAGACTACGCTGGCCTGATAAATATTTTTATATACAAGGTATGCTAAAATATCAATATAATAATATTATTAGTGGTGGCTCTTATTACGACGAAGGTACATATAACCAATACACAATTGGTGGAACTTTATCTAGAACTGATATTGATAATCCCATATTTCCATCTCGGGGTTCTAAATTATCACTTAACGCCGAGTTAAGCGGTGGTCCATTTTTGCCTGGAGAAGTTGATTACTTCAAAATGCAATTTAAGACAGATTTTTACCGTAGATTATTTAATTCAAATAGATTAGTTTTCTATGCAGGAATTGATATTGGATATCTTGCAGAATTGCAACAAGATACGCACATTAATCCTTTAGAATATTTCTTTATGGGTGGAAATGGTTTAACTGTTGCTACTACTCCATTACGTGGTTACGATGATAGAACCATAGGTCCAAATTTAGGCAGAAGTGGTGGAAGTATAATGACAAGATATGTAACAGAATTAAGAGTTGCATTAACATTAGACCCTATGCCAATTTATTTTATTGCATTTGCAGAAGCGGGAAATGTTTATAAAGATTTAAAAAGTACCGATTTTTACGATTTAAGAAAATCTGTAGGTATTGGTGCACGAATATTAATAAATCCTATTGGTTTAATTGGTTTCGATTATGGATATGGATTTGATAGAAAATTGGTAGATGGTTTAGACCCACAATGGGTTTTCCATTTCCAATTTGGACAAGGATTTTAATTTTATAACATCTAAATTATGAGGTAAACGTGAAAAAGTTATTAATAGTTCTATTATTCGTAAGTGGATTTACATTATTAGCACAAAGCCAAAAAATTGGTTATGTAGATTCACAAATATTATATCAAAACTATGCTCCAGCAATTAAAGCACAGCAAGATTTGCAAGTTCTTCAACAAAATTGGGCAAGAACTCGTGATAGCTTAACTCAAGTATTTCAAGAAAATGTGCAAACCTATCAAAATCAAAGTGCAATGATGACTCCACAAAAGAAACAAGAAACTGAACAAAAACTAATGATGGAGCAAAATTCAATTCTTCAACAAGAGCAACTTGTTATTCAAAAAGGACAAAGTGTTATGAAACCTATTCGTGATGCTGTTAATTCTGCAATTGAAAAGGTTGCAAAAGAACAAAAAATGTCTTTTATTATTGATAAAGGCGTTGAAGGTGTTGTCAACATTCTTCATTATGCCGATTCAAAATATGATATGACTTATAAAGTTTTAGATCAACTAAAAAGCAAATAATTATTTAGTCTCACACGGAATTTTTTTCCGTGTGAGTTTACCTATAAAAATATAGGAATTATTATCATGAAAAAGTTCATTTTTATTTTCGTAGCTATTTCCATACTTATTTCAAGCACAAATTTTGCACAATTAAATATTGGATATGTAAACTCTGATGCTATTATTAAAGAACTTCCAGATGCACAAGATGCACAAAAAAAATTGGATGCTTTAATTCAGGAATGGAAAGAAGAAATTCAAAAAATGGAAAGAGAACTTGACACCAAAACCAAAGATTTTGATAAGCGTAAACTTGTGATGAGCGATAATAACAAAATTATTATCGAAAAAGAATTATCTAAATTGGAATCCGATATTTCAAAGTTTAGAGACACAAAATTTGGTTATAAGGGCGAATTATATACTCAGCAAGAAGAAGTAATGAAACCAATTCAGAATAAAATTTTTAATGCAATTCAAGAAGTTGCGGATGATGAAGAGTTAGATTTTGTTTTTGATAAAAGTGGTGATATTATGATTCTTTTTGCAAGAGATAAATATGATATAACTGCAAAAGTTTTGAAAAAACTTCAATAATATTTTTTACTTCTTATTATATTTAGGGCATAAAATGAAAAAATATTAATAAAAAATAATGCGCTAAATGAAAATTAAAATTAAAGAAATTGCCGATTTTGTTGGTGGTAAAATATTTGGTGATTCAAATATTGAAATTACTAATGTCTCTAGAATTTATGAAGCCACAAAAGATGATCTAACATTTTTGTACCTACCTAACTATGTAAAATATTTATCCTCTACTAATGCCAAGGCTGTAATTATTAATCCAACAATTGAAAAGAAAAGAAATGACATAACATATATTGAAGTTCAAGATCCCGATATTGCTTTGCAAAAGGTGATTATCAAGTATTTTGATACACAAAAACATATTACCGGAATTGATAAAACAGCCTCAATTAATCAAAGTGCAAAAATTGGTAAAAATGTTTCAATTGGAAAAAATGCAGTAATTTCTGAAAATTGCACAGTTGGGGATAATTCTATAATTTATCATAATACAGTAATTCTTAAGAATACTTCAATTGGCTCAAATTGCCTTATTTATCCAAATGTCACAATAACTTCTGGAAATGAAATTGGTAATAATGTAATTATCCATTCTGGAACTGTTGTTGGTTCCGATGGTTTTGGTTACTTTCCAAATGAAAAAGGTGAATTTACAAAAGTTCCACAAATTGGTAATGTTGTTATTGAGGATAATGTTGAACTTGGTTCCAACGTTTCAATTGACCGTGCTGCACTTGGTTCTACAAGAATTAAAACTGGAACTAAAATTGACAATTTAGTGCAAATAGCACACAATGTTGAAATTGGAAAACATACGGCTATTTCTGGACAAAGTGGAATTGCTGGGAGCTCAATAGTTGGTGATCATTGTGTGTTTGCTGGACAAGTAGCTATTTCGGGGCATATTGAAATTGGAAACCAAGTAATGATTGGAGGAAAATCTGCGGCATCAAAATCAATTTTAACTCCAGGTAAATATTTTGGTATTCCTGCAAAAGAGGTAAGAATTGCATTTAAAGAACAAGCACATATTAGAAATTTAGAAAAATATAGCATTCAAATTAAAGAACTTGAGAAAAAAATACTCGCAATTGAAAATAAATTAAATACGAATACAGGAAACAAATAATGCTCGAAAAACAAAGAACTATAGAGAAAGAAATAACAATACAAGGAACTGGATTGCATACTGGGACTAATTGCGTAATGACTTTTAAACCAGCTCCAGAAAATTACGGAATAAAATTTATAAGAGTAGATTTAGGCGATAAACCAGAAATTCCAGCAACTGCAGATTATGTTGTTGATGTTTCGAGAGGAACAACTATTGGAATTGGAGAAGCAAGAGTGCACACTATTGAACATGTTCTTGCTGCAATTGTTGGACTTCAAATAGACAATATTAAAATTGAAATTGATGGAATTGAACCTCCAGTTATTGATGGAAGTTCGCTCCCCTTTGTAAATAAACTCCTTGAAGCAGGCTTTGTTAAACAAGATGCAAATAAAGATTATCTTATTATTGATGAAACTATTACCTACAAAAATGAAGATGAGCAAGTTGAGTTTGTTGCTCTTCCTTCTGATAGTTATAGAATGACTGTTATGGTAGATTATCAAAATCCTGCACTTGGCAGCCAACACTCTGGAATGTTTGATCTAGAAAAAGAATTTATTACCGAATTTGCACCTGCAAGAACTTTCTGCTTTCTTAGTGAAATTGAACCATTAATTGAACAAGGTTTAATTCAAGGTGGTAATATTGATAATGCTGTTGTTATTGTTGACCACGATATGAGTGAAGAAAAAGTATTAGAGATAAAAGCCAAACTTGGATTAAAAGCTGATATTAAAATTGGAACAACGGGATTTTTTAATGAAAATTCGTTGCGATTTAAAAATGAACCAGTTCGCCATAAATTGCTAGATATGTTGGGTGATTTAGCTCTTATTGGTGCTCCAATAAAAGCTCAAATTTTAGCTGCGCGTCCAGGCCACAAAGCTAATGTTGAGTTCGCAAAAAAAATTAGAAAATTATATCAACAAAAGAAAATTGAGAAAAAATATCAGA
Organism: Ignavibacteriales bacterium CG18_big_fil_WC_8_21_14_2_50_31_20; assembly: GCA_002786785.1. Taxonomy (GTDB): domain Bacteria; phylum Bacteroidota; class Ignavibacteria; order Ignavibacteriales; family Melioribacteraceae; genus 1-14-2-50-31-20. The sequence continues at coordinate 4,220 of PCUD01000116.1, forward strand.
ACATAAAAAAACAAGGTGTAGTCTTTGATATTGAGGCCATTCAAAAAATTCTTCCTCACAGATATCCATTTTTATTAGTTGATAAAATTATTGATTTAGAATTTGATAAAAGTGTCCGTGGAGTAAAGTCAGTTACATTTAACGAGCTTTTCTTTCAAGGCCATTTTCCTGATAGACGTGTTATGCCTGGTGTTTTAATCCTTGAGGCACTTGCGCAAACTGGTGGAATTTTAATGCTTAATTCACTACCCGAAAATGAAATTCAAAACAAACTGGTTTATTTTATGAAAATTGATAATGCTAAATTTCGTAAACCTGTAGTACCAGGCGATCAACTTATTTTGGAAGCTGAGATGGTTGGTAAAACTGGGGGAAAATATGTTAGCATGAAAACAAAAGCTTTTGTTGAAGGTCAACTTGTTTGCGAAGCAGATATGATGGCAGCAATTGTTGATAAATAATATACTAATTTGGGATATAATATGAGTTTGGAAATTCATTCAACTGCAATTGTTTCTCCAAATGCTAAAATTGGAGAAAATGTTAAAATTGGTGCTTACGTTATTATTGAGGATGATGTAGAAATTGGTACTGGAACAATTATTGGCTCGCATGCATGTATTTATAATGGTGCACGAATTGGCAATAATGTTAAAATTTTTCAATCAGCTTCAATTTCAAATGCACCTCAGGACTTAAAATATGCCAATGAAAAAACCTATTTTTATATTGGCGATAATACTGTAATTCGTGAATTTGCCACTCTTCATCGCGGAACTGTTGAAACTGGCAAATCTGTAGTTGGTAGCGATTGCTTAATAATGGCTTATGTGCATATTGCTCACGATTGCATTGTTGGAAATAATTGCATAATTGCAAATTCAGTTCAAATTGCTGGGCACGTTACAATTGGAAATTGGGTTATAGTTGGTGGTGGATGTTTAGTTCATCAATTTGGAATAATTGGCGATCATGCTATGATTCAAGGTGGGATGTCTGTTGCTGCAGATATTCCACCTTTTGTAACTGCGGCAAATATTCCAATGCGTTACAGTGGCTTAAATAGTATTGGATTAAAACGACGGGGATTTACGTCAAACGATCTTCAAGAATTAAAAAATGCTTATAAAATTCTTTATTTTTCAGGCTTAAATACTACCAATGCAAAAATTGAATTAGAAAAATCGAACAACAAGTATGTTCAAAATATTGTTGAGTTTATAAATCAATCAAAAAGAAGTATTCTAAAAAAATGATATGGCATTTTATTGATACAAAATCCAGTTCCGGAAATTTCAACATGGAACTGGATATTTTTTTATCCAAAATCTGTAAAGATGACGAGGCTTTTTTTCGGTTATACCGTTGGAATCCTTACACAATATCGCTTGGTGCAAACCAAAATATTGAGGAAATTAATCTCGAAAAATGCAAATCTGAAAACATTGGAGTTGTTACAAGACCAACTGGTGGCAGGGCAATTTTACATGCAGAGGAATTAACTTATTCATTAATACTTCCTTTTAGTTTTGGACTTTCGGCTCGTGAAATTTACAATAAAGTCTCAATTACTTTATCGGGCGCTTTAGCAAAATACAATCCTCAACTTTCGTCTGTTGAGTTAGAAACTTTACAACCAGATTTTAAACAACTTTTAGCAAATCCCTCTGGTGCATTGTGTTTTGCAAGTACTGCTAAAAGCGAGGTTAAATATAACGGCAAAAAGCTAATTGGAAGTGCTCAAAGAAAAATGAATAAAGTAATTCTTCAACATGGCTCTATTCTGTGTGGGAAAAAACATTCTGAATTACCTAATTTTTTAAATGACCAAACTCATATTATTGAATTGAAAGAAGAACTTGCTGATAAAACTATTGAAATTGAAACAATCTTAAATCAAAAAATCAACTACCTCCTTTTATCCAAAAAAATTAAAAAACAATTCGAAAATGAGTGGGAATTCACATTTATAGATTCTACTAATTTATTTATTAGTAAATTTGTGAGTGAAAACTAAGTTATTTTTAACAATTTTAATTGTAAAGAGATGAAATATTTCCTCATAATATTTTTTATTTTAAGCCATTTTTTATTTGCTCAAAATTTTCAAGAACTTGAAAGCTATCTCGAAGGGAAAGATGTCCGCGATGTTTCTGATGACGGTAATAATCTTTGGGTTGCAACAAATGGAAATGGAATATTCCAATATAATTATAGAATGCAAGAGTGGTACAATTATTCCACCTATAATGAAAAACTGAAACATAATTTTTTTTACACAATAACTGCCAATAAAGATTTTGTCTGGGCTGGTTCATCAGATGGACTTTTTATTTTTAATAAAAAGAGAAAACGCTGGAGTAAACGAAAATTTGGCAAAGGCGGTCAATTAAGTAATTGGATTAGAGATGTTCAATATGATAGTGACATAAATGCTGTTTGGATTGGACGTTTTAAGTATTTAACAAAATATGACCTGAAAAAACGCAGATTTATTGATTACGATTTAACAATAAATGACAATATGAAAACTAACACTATTAAAGTTATAAAAGTGGATGGCGATAGTTTAGTTTGGTTTGGCACTGAATCAGGGCTTCATAGATACGACAAATCTCTTAATATTTCAGACTCCTCTTCCCTTTCGTTTTATGATAATGATTTTAATTATTTTAACGGTGATGGTGAAGCCGTTTCTATTTCGGCGTTGCTTGTTGAGCAAAATCATATTTGGATTGGACTTGATGAGTTTATTACAAAAAATAATCCTGATTTTAATCTTGGTGGAATTTATAAATTTGATAGAAAAAATAGTTGGACAAGGTTTGATGAACGAAATGGATTAAAGGGTAATGGAATTTATGATATGGAAATTACTGGCGATTTTATCTGGGTTTCATTATATCAGTTTAGCAAAAATACAAAGGATATTTATGGACGTGGAGTTGCACTAATAAATAGATTTTCAAACGAAATAACCATGACCAATATTGATGGTTTACCCTCAACTATAAATTCACTCCATTTTGATGGAACTAAACTTTGGTTTGCTACTAATGAAGGTTTATTTGCAATTGATTTTTCAAATAAATTTGTTGAAAATTTTATTAAGGAAATAAATGATTAACTTATCAAAAAGACGCTTAACCAAAATAAAAAACAATTTCAAAAATTTTAATATTGCAATAATTGGCGATATGATGCTCGATGGTTATTTGTGGGGTGAAGTAAACCGAATTTCACCCGAAGCTCCAGTGCCAATTGTTGAAATTGATAATGAATTTTTTCGATTTGGAGGAGCAGCAAATGTGGCTCTTAATATTGCAAAATTAGGAGCAAACGCAATTCCCTTTGGTTTACTTGGTAACGACGAAAGTGCGGTTATCTTTAAAACTTTAATTAGTAACCAAAATATGTCAAGTGAATTTTTACTTACAGATTCTACACGTCCAACAACTACAAAAACACGAGTAATATCCTCTGACCAACAAATAGTTCGTATTGATAAAGAAAGCAAGAAACAAATTTCTAACGAATTGGAAACAACTCTTTTTAATTCGTTAAAATCAAACATCAACAATATTGATGCAATTGTTTTAGAAGATTATAATAAAGGTGTGCTTTCTAAATCTTTAATTACAAATATTATTAAATTAGCTAATAGCCAAAATAAAATAATTACAGTTGACCCAAAATTTGAAAACTTTTTTAATTACAAAAATGTTACTGTTTTCAAACCAAATCTTAAAGAAACTGAAGATTCATTTGGAATTAAAATCCATTCAAACGATGATATTGAAAACATTGGCTTTAAATTATTAGAAATAATTTCCAGTAAATATCTGCTTTTAACTCTTGGAGCAAAAGGAATGGCAATTTTTGAAAAAAGTAAACCAATGCTAATAATTCCTACAAAAGCTCGAAAAGTGCTTGATGTTTCTGGAGCTGGCGATACCGTAATTTCTACTCTAACAGTAGCTTTGCTTGCTGGATCTTCAATTTCGGAAGCCACATATTTAGCAAATTTTGCTGGAGGGTTGGTTTGCGAGGAAGCTGGAGTTGTTCCAATTGAAGCAGATAAATTATTTACTAACTTATTTTTGGATGTAAAATGAAAAGTGTTTTAATTCCACGATATGAGCTAAAAGGAATTGTAAATAAACTTAAAACCGAAGGCAAAAAAATTGTTTTCACAAATGGATGTTTCGATATTTTACATGCTGGACATGTTGATTATCTTGCTAAAGCTAAAGCTAAAGGTGATATTTTAATTGTTGGATTAAATTCCGATGAATCTGTAGCAAAAATTAAAGGTAGTTTACGTCCAATAATTAATCAAATTGAAAGAGCTTTTGTGCTAAGCAATTTGCGATCGGTTGATTACATTACACTTTTTAACGAAGATACTCCTTTAGAATTAATTACTGAAATTATTCCAGACGTTTTAGTAAAAGGCTCAGACTGGTCAGTTGATAATATTATTGGAAAAGATATTGTTTTGGCAAACGGTGGTAGCGTTGAACCAATTGATTTTGTAGTAGAACAGTCAACTTCAAAAATTGTGGCAAAAATAAAAGAAAGCTATAAATGATTTTTAATAAAAATAAGGTTAAAAGGTCTCTACCACGAAAAATTGGAAATGGTATTATTGCGTTTTTTGTGGGAATTTTCTTTTTGCTAATTCTATTTTTTGCTTTTTCCCAAACTTCATCATTCCGAAATATGCTGCGTACCAAAATTATTGAAGTTGCTAACAATTCATTGAATGGTAGATTAAATATAGGCAAATTGGAAGGAACTCTTATTACCCACTTAGTCCTTAGAGATGTTTCACTTGAGAATAATTTAGATACTTTAGTTTTTGCAAAAAAAATTGAAGTTGCTGTAAATCCATTTTACATTTTAGCGAAAAGGATAAAAGTAACACAATTAAAAATTATTGATGCAAATATTTCATTACTTGAATTAGAGGATAGCGTTTGGAATTACACCGATTTAGTTAAGAGTGATACAACTTTCAAAAGTATTGAAAACATTGAAGTTGAAGAAAATGATTCCACAGGTGGGTTCCCTTTATTGATTGATTTATCTAATTTTTCACTTCAAAATATTTCTTTCAAAATGAAGCGAAATCAGTATTTATCTAATCACGTTAAATATAAATCAATTAATTATGACGACCTTGAATTTGAGAATTTAAACCTTAATCTTGATTTACTTGCAGATATTAAAAACAATGAGTTTTTTGTTGATATTTCAAAACTCTCTTTTGAACCAAACATTGAGGAATTTGTGTTGAATAATTCAAGCGGAAAAATATTTCTAAATGAAAAATTTGCCGAAGCAATTAATTTAAGTATTTCAACAAATAATTCTGATATTAATTTATCCGCCCGAATGGACAGCCTTAATGTTTTTGGGAATGTTTCTGTAATCGATTTCAAAAATTATCCAATAAGATTTAATTTAATTTGTAAGCCACTTAGTGCTAAAGATTTAAGTGCATTTGTCGAATCAGTAAATTTTATGAATGGAAGTCCAGATTTTGAAATGCAAGGGGAAGGCAAATTTGGCGATTTTAATTTCCATTCATATTTGAAACTTGATAAAACAATTTTAAATTTAGATGGAAATTTAACAAACCTAAATACACCTTCCGATTTATTTATTAAAGCTAAATTTACCGACTCGCAAGTGTTGTACAATGAAGTTGATAATTTTTTGCGAGATATGGAGCTACCCAAGTATCCTAAACTTTTTGTGAAAGCGATAAATCTCAATTTTGAAGGAGAGCCTTTAAAATTTAAGCTTGATGGAAAAATTTCTGTTGGAAGTGGGACTATTAAACTTAATTCATTTATGGATATCACAAAAGAGCTAATTGAATATGATTACAATATAATTACTCGCAACTTAAATCTAAGCTCAACACTGGGAATTGAAACTAAATTAAATTCAAAAGGAATTTTAAAAGGGAATGGTTTTGACCCCGCAAAATCAAATTCAAATATGTCTTTTAAAATTGAGAACTCTTTTGTTGAAGGGCATTATATTGATACAGCTCATATAAATCTACAAACTATTGATAAGTTGATTAATCTTCAAATTTATTCTCAGCTTGATAGCATGAAAAATGAAATAAGTGGGAAATTGGACTTGGCTAGTACGGACAAGCCAATTTATAATCTGCAAGGTGTAATTGAAAATTTAAACCTATTTAATTACACTAAAGATTCAACATTAATTTCTTCATTAAATTTTGAATTTGATATAAATGGACATTCATTAGATTTGGATAAAACGGAAGGTGAGTTTAAGTTAGGTTTCAATAATTCTGTAATTGGCTCAAACGAATTGGATAGTGTTAATTTTCAAATTAATTTATCTAAAATTGATAGTACTCGTGTTATAAATTTTAAGTCTTCTTTTCTTGATTTTAATATTACAGGAATTTTTTTGCTTGATGAAACTTTTAATCTTTTAACCTACCAAACAAAAAAAATTAGTTATGCAATTTTGCAAAAATTGAACGAGATTAATCCAGTAAATTTTTCTGCCGATAGCACTAATACTCTTCAGTTATTAATGAGTGAAAAAAGCATAACAAATAAAAACATTTATTTGGATTATGATTTTAACTTTAAAGATTTCAAATTAATTGCGGCTTTGCTTAATAGAGACCAATTTGAAGTTTCAGGACAGGGTTATGGATATTTGGAAAATAATTCTGAAAATTTTACTATAAGCACACACTTAAATCTCGATTGGTTATTTCTTTTTAAGGGAAAAGAGGTCTTTTATATTTCTGATGTTGAAAGTGGTTTTGATGTTGGTGCAAATAATAGTAATTATTCATTCGATAATATTTTTGGTTCGTTTTCTCTAACTTCCGAGCAAATGGTCTCCGATTTAAATATTAATAATATTAGAGCGGATTTAATTTTTAACCAAAGCAAAGCTTTTATTAATGCTGAAGCCAACATCCAAGATATTTTTGATGGTGGGATAGAAGGCTTTCTTTCTTTTTCAGACTCTTCAGAAAATTTTGATGTTTCTAATTTGTTTTTATCTTATAAAGATTATAAATGGCAAAACAGAGATTCTATCTATTTTCTTAATACAAATTCAACATTTAAAGTTAAAAACTTTAATTTATTCAATGATGATTCACAATTAAGTATTAATGGGTCCATTTTAAATAAAGCCAATCCAGATTTTGATATTCTTCTATCTAATTTGGATGGTGTAACATTAGCTAAAAAACTATTAGACCCCAAAATTTTAATGTCAAATTCAATAATAAATGCAGTAGCAAACGTAAGCGGAACTTTAACAAATCCAATTATTAATACAGACTTTTCAGTTGAAAACATTTTTTTAAAAAATAATTATTTGGGTTCACTTTTTGGGAAGGTTGATTTCAAAGACAATGTGATATTTACAAAAATTGAATTATTGGATACTCTCCATTATAAGGACAATGAAGTTTTAACACTCAATGGTACAATTCCATATAATTTTGATAGTGAATTATCTGAACAAGAAAATGCTGATTCTTTAAATAAGTGGGATTTAAAATTTAAAGCAAATGGATTTAATATTTCATCTTTTGGAAATACAATTCCAAATGTTACTAATCCTTCTGGAATTGTAAATTCAAATATTTCAATTTTTGGCAATTTGAATAAATTAAATTATTCTGGTTTCTTTAATGCTAATAATATAAAATTTACTTCCGCTTTAACCAATTTAGATTATTTATCTACTGTTAATTTAATTTTTGATAAAAATATGATTCAAGTTAAAAATTCATTTGTTAAGAATAATGGCAAAACAAATTATCCTGGACAAATGGTTTTTGAAGGTGAAATTGTTACAGAAGGATTTGGAATAGATAATGCTGATATTGCTGTTAACGGAAACATTGCTTTGCTATCACCTTTTTCACAAGAATCATCTCCTAATTTTTTTGGTGATTTTCAAATTAGAACTCAAAATACGTGGCATTTTAAATACCAATCACAAAAACCAAGTTTTACTGGAAATATTCTTTTAGAAGAGGTTAACTTAAATTTTATACCTTCTGATGCAAGTTACACTGTCTCTAATTCTGATTTTAGATACATATTTATCAGCGATACCACTTCCACTGATATTCAAAAAATAAAACAGAATCGATTACTATCTGCACTTTCAAAAAAAAATGATAACACAGAAACAAATGCTCTTTCAACCGATTTTGATTTTGATATTAAAATTATGTCACCTAATATTTCTAAGTTATCCATTGTTTTGTCAAAGGCGCTAAACCAAAAATTATTAGCAGATATTACGGGTGAATTACGAATTAAAAACATAGATAATAAATTTACAAGTCAAGGACAATTTGACATTTTGCCAAGTTCTATGTTCACCTTTTATAAAACTTTTTCTGCAGAAGGTGATATAAAATTCACTTCCGATTTTACAAACCCCCTTATAACCCTAACTTCAACATATATTGGCGATTATATAAATCCAAGAGATCCAAAAGCAGAACCAGTTAAAACTGGAGTTAAAATTAAAATTGATGATTCGGTTAAATCGTTGCTTGCAAATATGGCTTCGGGTAAAAAGCCATTAGATATGAGAATATATTCTGGGGCTCAAAATATTGAATATGATGTACCAAATCCACAATATACAAACCTTGATGCAATGTACTTTATTATTTTTGGAACATTTAGTTCCGATACTGAAAATGCAAACATAGCTAAATCTGCTGGTTATTCTATGTTTGGCTCTCTGTTTACCTCTATGGTAAATGCAAAATTTGGAAATATTGTCAATAATGTAAATATAAATCAAACTGGTCAGTCGACACGTTTTAATGTTTCAGGACGTTATCAAAAAGTTAGGTATACTGTTGGTGGAACGGTGGAAGAAATTTCGGATTGGACACAGGCAAATGCAAAATTGGAATATCTTTTTAGTCCCCAATTTATTATGCGCGTTGAAAGAAAAAATTCCGTAATTTCAAATTCGTATAACCCACAAAAAATTAATGAATTCGGTGTAATGTATAGGTTCTCATTCTAATGAAAAATAAAATAAAAGATTTCTTCGAAAAAAAGCCAAATGCTAAAATTAAAGTAAAAGAATTAGCAAAAATATTGGAAGCCAACACTCCTCAACAATATGATGAATTAAAAGAAGCATTATATTTTTTAGCAGAAGAGAGTTTTATAGTTCGTCGTGGTAAGCGGTTTGAAAAAATTAAAAGCCATATAGATAAATTGGTAGGTACTTTTCAACTTTCCAAGGAAGGTACTTATGCATTTGTTATTTTAAAAAAATCTAAACTAAACGATATTTTTATTCCAGAAAAATATTTTGGTTCGGCTTTTCATGGTGATACGGTTGAGGTTAAAATAGTTGCGAAAACAAGAGGTAAAAATTTAGAGGGACAAGTTGTTAATGTAATTGAACGAAAACACGAAAAGATTATTGGCACTTTAGTTAAACTAAAAGATTTATTTTTTGTTGAGCCAAAAGAAAAATCAATTCAAAGAAATATTTTCATAGATGAAAGTGATTTAAATGGAGCTAAAATTGGTGATTTAGTGGAAGTGATTGATATTTCACTTTCTAAACGTTCATCATATCCAGAAGGAATTATTGGAACTAATTTTGGTGCTGCAGGTTCTTTTAAAGCAGATGTTGCCTCCATTGCCAAGGAATTTGAACTTGACACAGAATTTCCTCCACAAGTTACAAAGGAATTAAAAAAGCTTAAATCAGAAATTACTGAAGAAGAAATTGCGAAAAGATTAGATTTAAGAGATGAAAATATTTTTACAATAGACCCATTTGATGCCAAAGATTTTGACGATGCAGTTTCAATTAAAAAATTTGCAAATGGAAATATTTCAGTAGGTATTCACATTGCAGACGTAAGTTATTATGTTACACACAAAAGCAAAATATATGAAGAAGCCTTAAAACGTGGAACTTCTGTTTATCTTGTTGGAATTGTTATTCCAATGTTACCCGAATTATTATCAAACAATTTATGCTCTTTAGTCCCAAATAAAGATAGATTGACTTATTCTGTTGTTGTTGAATTTACTTCAAAATTAAAAGTAGTTGATTATGTAATTAAAAAATCAATTATCAATAGCAAACGAAGGTTTACTTATGAAGAAGTTCAAGAAATTCTTGAAAAACAAAATGGCGATTTTTATAACGAACTTAGCCAGTTAAACAAGGTTGCTAAATACCTCAGGAGTGAAAGGAATAAAGAAGGAAGCATTAACTTCACCAGACCAGAAGTAAAATTTGAGCTTGATGAAAATGGAAAACCAATTGGAATCAAAATCAAGCAGATGAAAGAAAGCAATCAACTAATTGAAGAATTGATGCTACTTGCAAACAGAATTATTGCCGGTCATTTTAACAAAGGTAATAAAAATACTGCAAAGCCTTTTGTTTATAGAGTTCACGATAAACCAGATGAGGCTAAACTTTATGAGTTTGTTCAATTTGTAAAATCACTTGGGTATAAGTTTAATACTTCAAGTAAAAATCTATCAAAGGAATTTCAACAACTTTTAATTCAAGCTGAGGGCACAAAAGAAGAAGCTGTTTTAAATGAAATTGCAATTAGAACAATGGCAAAAGCCATTTATTCACCAAATAACATTGGTCATTACGGACTTGGATTTCCTAACTATTCACATTTTACTTCTCCAATTAGACGCTTCCCCGATTTAATTGTCCATTTGTTGACGTATAATTACCTTGAAAATAATGAAAATCATTTATATTCTTTGGAAGAATTAAATGAAATTTGTGAACATACTTCTGCTCAAGAAAGAAATGCCGTAAATGCCGAGCGGCTTTCCATAAAATTGAAGCAAATGGAATTTTTGAAAGATAAACTTGGCTATGAGTTTGAAGGAATCATTTCCGGAGTTACAAATTTTGGATTGTTTATTGAGGTTACAGAAAACCTTGCCGAAGGCTTGGTTCGTATGCGTGATTTAGATGATGACTACTATGAATTTGACGAAAAAAAATATTCACTTGTAGGAAGAAGAAACAAACGAGTTTATAGGCTTGGCGACAAAGTAACTGTAAAATTGATAAGAGTTGATGAAGACAAAAGAGAAGTTGATTTTCTTATTGTTTAATTCTTATTACAAAATATTTCTATTATTTTAATGCACTTTTATAAATGGTTGAACTAATGAAACTAATAAAATATATTTCAATTACTCTAATTTTATCTCAAACACTTTTTGCCCAGTTTGGGCAAAATAAAGTTCAGTATAAAAATTACGATTGGCTCTACATTCAAACAAAGCATTTTGATATCTATTTTTCTGAAGAGGGAAAAACAAATGCCGAATTTGCCGCTGCTGCTGCTGAAGCTGCATTGGAAGATATTCAAGAAAGAATAAACTATCAAATAAACAATAGAATTTCATTAATTATTTATAATTCACACAACGAATTTCAAGAAACCAACACCACCGATGGCTATCTTGGGCAAGGAGTTGGTGGTTTCACGGAGCCTTTCAAAAATAGAGTTGTTTTCCCCTTTGAAGGTGATTACAAAAAATATCGGCACGTTATTCATCACGAATTAGTTCATGCTGTAATGCGCGATATGCTTTATGGTGGAACAATTCAAAACATTGTCTCTCGTGGAATTACTTTGCAACTTCCACATTGGTTTCACGAAGGAATGGCGGAATATCTTTCCAGCAATTGGGAAACGAATTCGGATATGTTTATTCGTAATGCTATTATAAATGATTTTCTTCCAGATATTCAACAACTAAGTGGATATTTTGGATATCGTGGTGGTCAATCTGTTTTTAAATATATTGCAGATAAATATGGGCGAGAAAAAGTTGGAGAATTGCTAAATAAAATAAACGATGTTGGAAATTTTGAAGAAGGACTTAAACAAACTTTAGGACTTTCGATTGAAGAACTTAATGAAAAGTGGAAAAAAGACATAAAAGTTCATTACTGGCCAGATATTGCTACTCGCGAAGACCCCGATGAATTTTCAAAAAGATTAACTGATAATAAAAAGTCAATTGGCTTTTACAATTCCAGTCCAGCAATTTCACCAGTTGGAGATAAAATGGCATTTATTTCCGATAGAGATATTTATCTTGATGTTTATGTGCGAAATATAAAGGATGAAGAAGATATTACTAAAGTTGTAAGTAGTGGAACAACATTTGAGTTTGAAGAGCTAAACATTCTTCATCCAGTGCTCACTTGGTCACCCGATAATAAGCAAATTGCTCTTTCGCTAAAACAGGGCGGTGATGATGTTATAACAATAATTGATGTTGAGACCAATGAATACAAACGACTTCCATTCAGCTTTAGTGGAATTGGTTCAGTTAGTTGGGCCCCAGATGGAAAAAAAATTGCTTTTGATGCCCATAACGCAGCACAATCAGATATTTATGTTTACAATTTTGATACTGAAAAAGTAATAAAAATTACAGATGATATTTTTTCTGATACTCAGCCATCCTGGGGACCAAAAAGCAATACTATTTTCTTTTCATCTGATAGAGGTAATTATTTATCTTCCTTTATGTTACCTCATAATTTTAATTTATTTTACTTTAATTACACCCAAGTTGATTTATTTAAAACTGATTTAACAACTAATAAAATCACTCGTTTAACAAATTGGGAAGAAAGCGACGAAAAATCTGCCGTAGTTTCACCAGATGGAAATGAATTGCTTTTTGTATCTGACAAAAATGGAATTTTTAATATATACAAAATGCTACTCAATAATTTGGACAGTACAAATTTTTCAGAGAGTAACAAAGCACTACCAATCACAAACTCACTTAATCCAGTTGAGCAAATTTCTCTTTCAGCTGATGGAATGAAATTAATTTACACATCGCTTTTTAAAAAAGGATACAATATTTTTTTAATTAATGATCCATTTAATATAACTATTAATCGCGATTCCCTAGAACTAACAAATTATATGGCAAGTGTTAAAAATTTTAATTCTGAAACTTCAAATGAAGTTAGCTTTTTGGCTGCTTCTTCAATTGCCGATACTTCCAAAAATTTAGGATTAAATAAAATTTTATTCACCAGAGAATTAAATGATAAAAAGGATAAAAAGCGAAATTTTATTTTTACAGGTGAGTTAGTTGTTGATGACAATGAAAGCGAAAGTGATTCAATCGAAAATAGTGATTATAGTAAATTTGTGTTTTCACCATCAAAAGAAAATTACGAAATTATAGATTCTTCTATTGTTGAAAAAGAAAACCTCTTTACTCAAAAACTTGATAGCAATGGAAATTACTTATTAAATAAGTATAAAATTAATTTCACTCCCGATTTAATTTACGCTAATGCAGGCTATAGTACCATGTATGGATTAATAGGTACAACCGTATTATCTTTTAGTGATGTTCTGGGAAACCACAGACTTATTGGAATTACAGGCTTTCAAGTCGATTTAAAAAATAGTGATTATGGTTTATCATACTACTATCTTGCTGGAAGAATAAATTTTGGAGTTGAAGCATTCCACACTGCACGTTTTATTTATCTTAGCAAAAATAATAGCTACGATCTTTTTCGATTTAGAAATTATGGCGGAACTATTTCCGCAAGCTTCCCTTTCAGCAAATTTAACCGAATTGAGACTGCAATAAGCAGCATTCTAACATCATCAGAAAATCTTGAAAGCTTTTCTGAGCCAATGGAAAAAGTTTTTTATTCAATTCCTTCGCTTAGTTTTGTTCACGATAACACAATGTGGGGATATTATTCACCGATTCAAGGTACACGATATAGAACCACAATTTTGGGGAATTTAGGCATTGGAAATTATAAGAGAAGTTTCTACTCCTTAACAATTGATTACCGAAAGTATATCAGATTTTTATTTGATAATTCAATTGTTTTTAGGTTTTCTGGTGGATATTCTGGTGGACAAAATCCACAAAGATTTATGCTTGGAGGAACCGAGAACTGGATTAACAGAACTTTTACGACAGGTACTGTTCCAATAGAAAATGCCTCTGATTTTGCATTTCTTACTCCTGCAATGCCTTTAAGAGGATATAATTATGCTCAACAACTAGGTACAAAATATATGCTTTTAAATTTTGAATTAAGAATGCCAATTATTAGATATTTAATTGCTGGACCAATTATTCCACTCTTTTTTCAAAATGTTATTGGAACTGCATTTGTTGATGTTGGTACCGCTTGGAATAAAGATAGCGAGTTAGATTTAAGCCTTAAAAGAAAAGGTGATGATTTATCAAAAGGGATGCTGGTTGGGACAGGATTTGGTGCCCGTTCTTATGTGATATTTTTCTTGTTAAGATTCGATGTTGCATGGGCTTATGACTTTGAAGGCTTTTCGAAACCAAAATATTATTTCTCAATTGGTGTTGATTTCTAATCAAAATATTTTTAGTAAAAAAGTGAACAAAAATTTTGTTCACTTTCTGAGACAATTTATTCTATTCTATTTTTTTCTTTTCTGTCTTTTGGATTTCCGCATTTTCTATTTTTTTTGATTGTGATTTCGCTTCATTTTTTTCAGTATTAGGAGAATCATTTTTTGTTTTATTTTCACCATTTTTAGTGGTAGTATTTTTTGCTGGTTCTACCGTTTTATTACTTTTTGCTTTGTAATCAGTTTCGTAAAATCCATTTCCCTTAAAAATTGGAGTCAATCCACCTCCAATTAATCTACGTACTTCTCCATTGCATTCAAGGCAATTCTCTATTGGTTCATCGGACATTTTTTGAAATACTTCAAAAATAATTCCACACTCTCTGCATTTATAATCATATGTTGGCATTAATACTTTATTTCCTTTTATCCATTATTTTAACTTGCAAAGTTAATGAGATTGATAAAGAAATCAAATTACCAATTATCCTAATTATTTATTGTAATTTGGAAAATTTCGCTAAAATAAAATTTGCCAGCCATAAATGTTTACTATTTGATTTCAAAATTATATTTAAGTGCATTTATTAAATTTTTCTTTAAACTTAACATGACATTTTTAATAAATTATGACAAACAAATTAAAACAGATTTTGAATATTTGATTTAACTTCAAGTAATGCTTATATTTATTTTTTATTTTAAAATGAAATAGTTATATCTGTTTCAAATTATTTGAACCATATTACACTATTTTTCATTAAAGTTTGCTAAGGTAAAATGAATAGTATAGACGTATCGGAATTATTAATTTTTTCTGGGAGTTCAAATATTGAACTTACAGAAAAAATCTGTGCATACTTAAATGTCAAAAAAGGATTAATTAGTCGTAAAGTTTTTAGTGATGGTGAAATTTGGATTAAATTCAAAGAAAACATTCGTGGAAGAGACGTATATTTAGTTCAATCCACTATGCCTCCCGCCGAAAATTTAATGGAACTACTAATTATGCTAGATGCTGCAAAAAGATCTTCTGCACGTAGAGTAACTGCTGTAATTCCATACTATGGTTATGCACGACAAGATAGAAAAGATCAACCAAGAGTTGCTGTTACTGCTAAATTAGTTGCCGATATTTTAACAAAAGCTGGTGCTGATAGAGTAATTACAATGGATTTACACGCTGCTCAAATTCAAGGGTTTTTTAATATTCCATTAGATCATTTATATGCATCACCTATTTATACTGATGAATTTGAAAATAAAAAGGAAAATCTAGTTGTCGTTTCTCCAGATGTTGGTGGAATTAAAATTGCTCGAGCTTATGCACGAAAATTAGACGCTGGGTTAGTTTTAATTGATAAACGCAGACCCGAACATAATCAAGCAGAAGTTATGAATGTAATTGGTGATGTAGATGGAAAAAATGTACTTATTGTTGATGATTTAATTGATACTGGTGGTACTTTTGTAGCTGCAGTTGCTGCGTTAAAAAAACTTGGAGCAAACAAAATTTATGGTGCTGTAACTCATGCTTTACTTTCAGGAAATGCAATTGAACGCATCGAGAATTCGGAAATTGATGAACTGTATGTATCCGATACAATTCCTACAAATAATTTAAAACCAAATTCAAAAATTAAGATAAAAACTTCTGCAGAATTATTTGCAGAATCCATAATAAGATCACATCATAGTGAGTCAATTAGCTCACTATTTGAAATTGATAAGAGTTAGAAAATAAATAAGCGGAGAGAAAAATGGCTGAGAGGATATTAAAGGCTAAGAAAAGAGAAATTTCTACTAAAGGTGCAATTAACCAGCTACGAAAAAGTGGATTTGTTCCTGGAATCTATTATTCAAAAGGCAAAGAACAAATTACATTTTCGGTTGAAGAAGTGGCATTAAATAAATTTGTTTTTACTTCTGAAACTGGAATTATACAACTTTCTTTTGATGGAGAAGAACAATTAGGTTGTGTTATTAAAGATATTCAATTTGACCCTGTTACTGATAAAGTTGTACATTTTGATGTTCAAGGTGTTACATTAGGTCAATTACTTCAAATAGAACTTCCAATAAGTCTTGTAGGAAGTGCAATTGGTGTAAAAGATGGAGGAATACTTCAAGAGCAAACTCATAAACTTGAAGTTGAATGTTTACCTCGTGATATTCCTCAGCACATAGAGGTTGACATTTCTGGCTTAAAAATTGGAGAATCAATCCATGTTCGCGATCTTAAATTAGATAAAATTGAAATTTTAAATAGCGAAGATACCGTTATTGTTTCTATAGTTCATCCTAAGGTTGAAGAAGCATCTGAAAGTAGTGAAGGAATTACTGAGGAAGAATAAATTAGTTTGAAAGCTATAATTGGTCTGGGTAACCCAGGTAATAAATATAACAATACTAGACATAATATTGGTTTTATGATTCTGGATGCCTTTGCTAATAAACTTAACTTAAGTTTTACTCCAGAAACGGGTAAATACTATTCTGTGGGAAGTTCAATAGATACTTCCCATTTTTTTTTATATAAACCAACCACTTTTATGAATTTAAGTGGCAATGCTGTTTCTTATATTATTGAAACAAATAGTATTAAATTAGATGATTTGTTAATCATTACTGATGATATTAATCTTCCAACAGGAAAGATTAGGTTAAGAGAATCTGGTGGTGATGGCGGTCATAATGGACTTAGTTCAATAATTTTTTCGCTTAAAACTCATAATTTTATTAGATTACGTTTTGGTGTTGGAAATGATTTTCGCAATGGTCAAATGCCTAATTATGTTTTAGATAAGTTCTATGAAAAAGAAAAAGAAATAATTAGATTAGCAATCGGATTTTCTGTTGAACTTGTAGAAAAATTTATAACTGGTAATAAAAAAGAAATGATGAATTATTATAGTATAGAATTCAAAAATATTCAAAATAAGATAAATATAGAGGAAAATTAGGAGTACAATATGGCAAACATTATTTACATTATTCCAATATTTGGTTTAGCTGCATTAATATATTCATTTTTGAAAAGTCGCTGGATTTCTAAACAAAGTTCTGGTACTGAAAAAATGATTACTATCTCAAAACATATTCAAGATGGAGCTATTGCTTTTTTAAAAACAGAATACAGAGTGCTTGCAATTTTTGTTATTGCTGTAGCTATATTACTTGGATTTTCAAATTCAGGCAGAGATGATTCTTCTTGGTTAATAGCTGTTTCGTTTGTTACAGGTGCTATTGCTTCTGCTTTAGCTGGATATTTAGGAATGATGGCTGCAACAAAAGCTAATGTACGAACAACTCAAGCTGCTCGCACTGGTTTAGCTCCAGCTCTCAAAATTGCATTTGCTGGTGGTTCAATTATGGGAATGAATGTTGTTGGCTTAGCAGTTTTAGGTCTAAGCATTCTTTTTATCATTTATTCTAACTTAGATTGGACACTTCTTAAGGTTATAAACGTGCTCTCTGGCTTTTCTTTAGGTGCTTCATCTATTGCATTATTTGCAAGAGTTGGTGGTGGTATTTATACCAAAGCTGCAGATGTTGGCGCAGATTTAGCTGGAAAAGTGTATGAAGGAATTCCTGAAGATGATCCTAGAAATCCTGCTACTATCGCTGATAACGTTGGCGATAATGTTGGCGATGTTGCTGGAATGGGTGCAGATTTATTTGAATCTTATATCGGCTCAATAATTGGTACAATGGTACTTGGAGCAGTTTTTACTTCTGTTTTTGATCAAGGGCATCAACTTGCAGCTGTTTTACTTCCTCTAATTCTTGCCGCTGTTGGTATTGCAGTTTCTATATTGGGAACTTTCTTTGTTAATGTTAAAGAAGGTGGAAATCCTCAAAAAGCTCTTAATACTGGAGAATTTGGGGCTAGTGGTGTTATGGTTTTAGCTTCTTATTTTATTATAAAATATTTTTTACCAGAAACTTGGACTTATAATGATTTCGTATATACAAGTAATGGCGTTTTTATTGCTACACTAATTGGTGTTATATCTGGAACAATAATTGGACTAATAACTGAATATTATACAGGAACCGATTTTAAACCAGTTCATCAAATAGCAAGTCAGTCAATTACTGGTCCTGCAACAAATATTATTTCAGGATTAGGTATTGGTATGATGTCAACTGCTATTCCAATATTAGTTATTGCTTTTGCAATTATTGGCGCCTTTGAGTTTGCTAATCTTTATGGTATTGCTATTGCAGCTTTCGGAATGTTATCGACCACTGGAATTCAACTTGCCGTTGATGCTTACGGGCCTATTTCAGACAATGCTGGTGGAATAGCTGAGATGGCTGAACTTCCAAAAGAAGTACGCGAAAGAACTGACAAATTAGATGCTGTTGGTAATACAACTGCTGCAATAGGAAAAGGTTTTGCAATTGGTTCAGCTGCATTAACCGCTTTGGCTTTATTTTCGGCATTTATGATTCAAGCAGAAATTGCAGTAATTGATTTAGCTAAACCAGTTATTATGGGTGGATTATTAATTGGTGCAATGCTTCCATTTGTATTTTCGGCGCTATCAATGAACGCTGTTGGACGTGCAGCTAAAGAAATGATTATTGAAGTTGGGAGGCAATTTAGAGAAATTAAAGGTTTGCGCGAAGGAACAGCTGTTGCAGAATATTCAAAATGTGTTGAAATTTCAACAAAAGCTGCAATTAGAGAAATGATTCTTCCAGGATTAATGGCAGTAACTGTTCCTGTAGTTGTAGGTTTTATTAGCAAAGAAATGCTTGCCGGACTGTTATCTGGTGTAACTGCAAGTGGTGTTTTAATGGCAATTTTTCAATCCAATGCTGGTGGTGCATGGGATAATGCAAAAAAACTAATTGAAAGTGGATTTAAAAGTGATGGTTTTACATACACAAAAGGATCGGATGCACACAAAGCTGCAGTTGTTGGAGATACTGTTGGCGATCCTTTTAAAGATACATCAGGACCATCTCTTAATATTTTGATTAAGTTAATGGCAGTGGTTTCACTTGTTATTGCACCACTCATTAAATAGTATTATATTTACGTCTTATATTTTTTATTAACCCTGCTTTTCATTAAAAATTTAAAATGGAAGGCCTAAGACCAAAGGGAGGTGACCCATAATGAAAACAAATCATTATGAGAGTGTTATTATTTTTAATGCCACACTCGAAGACCAACAGATTGACTCAATTTTAACTTCTATTGAAGAACAAATGTCTGCTAACGGTGTTGAAATAACAGACATCGAAAAATGGGGACGCAAACGTTTAGCTTATCCTATTAAAAAGGGTAAAAGTGGATACTATATTATCTATCGCTTTACTTCACCACGCGAATATATCACAAAATTTGAAAGAACTTTAAGACTTGATGAAAACGTGATAAGATTTTTAACTATTAAACTTGAATTAAAAGACTTAGAATATCTTGAAAAAAGAAAATCTGAGGTTCAAGAAGAAGTTGTTGAAAATGAAGTCACAATTTTAGAAGCAGAACCAGTTGTTGATGATATTATTGAAGAAACAGAGACAAATGATAGCGAAGAATAAGATGCATTATGTTAGGGAGAGAATATAATGGCTGAATTAAAAATGCCAGAAATTAATAGCGTTATTATTGTGGGCAATTTAACTAAAGATCCTATTATTAGAGAAACTTCTAATAATACACCTGTTGTTAATTTTCATGTTGCTGTAAACCGACGCTATAAAGATAGTAATAACCAATCGCAAGAAGATGTTTGTTATATTGGTGTTGTTGCCTGGAATAAACTGGCTGAAAGCTGTAAAGATCACCTTAAGAAAGGAAATGCAGTATTAATAGATGGTGAGTTACAAAGCCGTACTTTTAAGACTGAAGATAATAAAAGTAGAACTATCGTTGAAATTAAAGCAAAAAGAATTCAATTTTTGAACAAACTTTCACAAAATAATGGAAATGGTAAAGAGTCTTTTTTTGAAGACAATTTAGAAATTGAAGGTATTTCTTTCGATAAATTCTTAACTGATGAGGAATCTAACCTCATAAATGAAGATTAATAAGTTTGAGGATATTTAAAATGAGAACAACAAATACAAAAAAATCAAAAAGAGTAATCACTGAATACATTGATTACAAAGATGCAAAACAATTGCAGAAATTTATAAATGATCAAGGTAAAATTATTCCAAAAAGAGTTACCGGATTAAGTGCAAAGCAGCACCGAGAACTAGTTAGGGCTATTAAACGCGCGCGTCAAATAGCAATTATGCCTTTTATTTCAGAAGCTGTTAAATAGGAGAGAAGAGATGAAAGTTATATTAAGAAAGAATTTTAACCAACTTGGTCAAATTGGTGATTTAGTTAATGTTAAAGAAGGTTTTGCAAGAAATTTTCTTTTCCCAAGACAAATTGCTCTAATTGCTAATGATAGTAACCTAAAAGCATTAGAAGAAGAAAAAAAACAAGCTTCAACAAAGGAAGCTAAAAATATTGAAAGTGCAAATAAATTAAGTGCTGAATTAGAAAAAGTTTCAGTCACAATTCCTGTTACTGTCGGTGAAGATGAAAAACTTTTTGGTTCAGTTACAACAAAAATGATTTCCGAAGCTCTTAAAGAAAAAGGTTATGAAATTGACCATCGTAAAATTGATATTCAAGAGCCAATTAAAGCACTTGGGATTTATGATATAAAAATAAAAATTTATGCCGACGTTACAGCTTCTGTTAAAACTTGGGTTGTTCGTGACTAATTTTTAATATAAAAAAAGACCACCAAAATGGTCTTTTTTTATTCAATTATTTTGCCAACTAAACTAAGATGAATAATGAAAGAATTTAGATTTAGAATTTTAATGATTATTGGAGTCTTGGCATTCAGCATTTACCTCCTATTCCCTACTTTTGCTGATATTCAAAATACCAATAAAATCAAGAAGGAGCTCTCTCTCCTTACCGAGGATTTACAAAAATCAAATCCTACAATGTCAGAAGCTGAACTTAACGATTTGCTTCAAATTAGAGAAGATAGTTTAATGATTATTGACCCTTCTATTAGAGAAAATAGAGAAAATAGGATGAAGTTGGGTCTCGATTTACAAGGTGGTATGTATTTAGTAATGGAAGTAAATACTGCAAAACTTCTTGAAAAACTTGCAAAAGATCCAGATGATGAATTTAAAGTTCTTTTAGAATCAGCAGCAAAAGAGGCACAAGTTTCTGATGCTGATGTTGTGGAAATTCTTGCTTCAAAAATAACCTTAGCTGGGAAAAGACTAAGCAGATATTTTGGTTCAATTAGAGAAGAAGATGCCGACATTATCAGTAAATTAAAAGAGCAAGAATCCGATGCTGTTACTCGTGCAATTGAAATTATTAATAACAGAGTTAACCAATATGGTGTTTCTGAACCAAATATTCAAAAACAAGGTTCAAGAAGAATTATTGTTGAATTACCTGGTATTGCAAAAGAAGAAGAAGCAAAAAGACTTTTACAGGGCAGTGCTTTATTAGAATTTAAGATTGTTAAAGAATCTAACTTTACTATTCCAGTAATGAATAGAATTGATGAAATTTTAGCAGCTAATTTTAAAAATGAATCTGATTCGAGTTCTTCAAATGTTATTGATACCACAAGTACCAGTGACTTAACTGAAGAACAATTTGCGAAAGAACATCCTTTTTATTCTATTGCAATTATAAATCCTCAATCACCTTATGCAGATGCTTACGTTAAAGAAAGTGATAAAAATAAAGTTACTACATTTTTAAGAAGACCCGAAGTTAAAAATGCTATTCCAGATAATGCTGAATTCTTATTTGATGCTAAACCATTTACATCGCAAGAAGGAGTTAATATTTTTAGACTTTATCTTGTTAACAAAGAGGCCGAACTTACTGGTGGTGTGATTGTTGACGCTATGGCTAACATTGACCAACAAACTACTGAGCCAATTGTTACAATGCAAATGAACAGCGAAGGTGCAAGAGAATGGGCTAGAATTACTGGTTCAAACATTGATAAAAGATGTGCTATTGTTCTTGATAATGCTATTTATTCAGCTCCTACAATTCAGGGTAAAATTCCTGGTGGAAGTTCGCGTATTACTGGTATGGCTGATATGAATGAAGCAAAACTGCTACAAATTGTTCTTAAAGCAGGTGCTCTCCCAGCTCCAGTTGATATTATTGAAGAAAGAACTGTTGGACCATCATTAGGACAAGATTCGATTAATAAAGGTTTCAATTCTACTATGATAGGATTTTTCCTTGTAGCTATTTTTATGATTTTTTATTACAAAAAATCTGGTGTTATTTCAGATTTAGCTCTTTTCGTAACTGTTATTATGATTATGGGTGTTCTTGCGGGATTTCAAGCTACGTTAACATTGCCTGGTATTGCTGGTATTATTCTTACAATTGGTATGGCGGTTGATGCAAACGTAATTATTTTTGAACGTATTAGAGAAGAACTTACAACTGGCAAAACATCAAAAGCAGCCGTTGATAGTGGATTTGCTAACTCATATTCAGCAATTCTTGACTCAAACATTACAACATTTTTTACTGGAATTATTCTTTATCAATTTGGTAGTGGACCAATTCAAGGATTTGCATTAACACTTATGATTGGTATAGTTGCAAGTTTATTTAGTGCTTTTGTTGTAACTAGAGTAATTTTTGATATGTTGGTTGCCAAAGGCAACAAAATAAATATAGGTTAATTAAAGGAGTGAATTAAATAATGAAAGTTTTTGAAAATCTAAATATTGATTTTATCTCTAAAAGAAAAATTGCCTATGTTATTTCTGGTATTTTTATTCTTTTAGGATTATTAAGTCTGGCTATTCGTGGTCTTGAGTTTGGAATTGACTTCAAAGGTGGTACAGACATAGCTTTAAAATTTGATGACCCAATAAATATTTCGGAAATTAGAAATAACTTGGAACAATTAGGTCTTGGCAATATAGAAGTTAAAACATTTGGTGGTGAATCTGGAATTTTACTAAGAACTGAATTGCAAAGCATACCTGCAGAAGTTTATAGTGATGTTATAGCAGAAATAAAAAATTCAATTTTGCGATATGAACCCGCTGCAGTAATTTCAGTTTCTGATTCTGCTATTAATGCTGTTACTTTTAAGTTTGCGGAAATTAGTGTTGCTAATAAAGTTGAAACCAAATTGCAAAATGATGGATATCAAACAAGTAGATTAGATGATAACAATATAATAATCCGTGTAGGGATTGCTGATTGGATTGAAGGCGAACTTCGCTCCACATTGCCTGATAATCATTTTGTTATTCAGAAGGAAGACCATGTTGGTCCTAAAATTGGAAGCGAACTAAAACAAGACTCAGTAATTTCTGTTGTACTTGCTTTACTTGGAATTTTAATTTATTTAGGATTCAGATTTAAGTTTGTATTTGCTATTGGTGCTGTGGTTGCTTTGTTCCATGATGTTTTAATTACACTGGGAGTTTTTGCACTTTTGCACGGAGTTATTCCAAACCTTAATCTAGAAATTTCAATAAGTGTAGTTGCCGCATTTTTAACACTTGTTGGATATTCAATTAATGATACTGTTATTGTGTTTGATAGAATAAGAGAGAATATTAAAATTCATAAAACTGCCTCAATTAAGGATAATATTAATAGTGCAATTAATAGTACAATGCGAAGAACAATTATTACAAGTTTAACTACTTTATTTGTGGTTGCGGTTTTACTTATTTTTGGTGGTGATGTTTTAAGAGGTTTTGCATTTGCATTAACTTTTGGAATACTTGTTGGTACCTATTCATCTGTATTTGTTGCAAGTCCTTTCGTTTACGAATATGTACAACGTACAAAAAAGAATATTCAATTCTAATTTCTGAATTAAATATTATACAAAAAAGCCTTCATTTTCTGAAGGCTTTTTAACCCCAAATATGCATTAGAAAAGCATTAATGCATATTCGACTAACTCGCTCTAAGCGTTTGTACTATTGTTCACTTAACCTTTTGGGT
>PCUD01000116.1:28708-50230 GCA_002786785.1 Ignavibacteriales bacterium CG18_big_fil_WC_8_21_14_2_50_31_20
AATTTATATTCTTCTTCTATATTTTCGAATTCCCAGAAGATGAATAGTAACTGCAATTAGCATTCCAACAATCATTGGCTCTATTTCAGAAATTATTTGAACCATTGCAAATAATGGCCTAATTAATAACCAAATTAAACTTGCTGTAATAGCAAATATACTTTCAATTAATGCATATTTATGGGTTATTTGTAATACTTTAGAATAAGCACTAATTACAAGCAAAACAATTCCTGGGATTATAATACTGCCAATATTATACCAAATTTCTACAACGGAACTAAACTTGTAAGCAAGAATTATGGAAATTATGGACGATACTATTAGCCCAATCCGAGTATATTTTATTAAATTATTATCATCAACTTCTTTTTTTAACTTGTAAACAAAGTCCCGGCTAAAAGTTGTTGCACTTAAAAACAAAAAACTATTTAATGTTGATAAAATTGTAGCAAAAAGAGCTGCGTAGAAAAGTCCTTTATATCCATTACCCAAAATGTTTTCGGCAAGAATTGGAAAAGACAAAACTGCATTTTCCATGTTTGGTAATAATGCACGTGCATAAAGTCCTGTTGAAGTAGTAAGAAAATCAAAAAACATCCACAAAACCACGGATATTATTATTCCATATTTGGCAACATTTTCACTTTTGGCAGAATAGCAGCGTTGATGAAACCCAGGATCAGCAAAAGTCCAAAGTGCAATTAAAAACCACACAATAATAAAAGTTGGTGAAGCTCCACCAGAAATAGACAAATGAGCGGGAGGCAAATTATCTTTTAGAAAATTTAATCCACCAAGAGTTGTTGAAGCAAAATATACAATTGCTATAAATCCTATAAACATAACAAAAAATTGAAAGGCATCAGTAATAATATTTGCTCTGTAACCACCTTTAAACAAATAAACAACTGAAATAAATATCCCAATAAAAAGGGCTAGCAAAATATTGATTCCAAAAATTAAACTAAGCAGACTGGCAATCATTAGTAAATATGGTGCTGGTGATACAAGAATAAAAACGAGCAAAGAAGCAAACAGCCCTACTTTTCTTCCATATACTTCTTCAAGTTTATCTGGAATTGTGAAAAGAGAAGCTTTTCTAATCTTTCCTGCAAATAGAAAAGCAAAAACAATTGCAAAAACATAATAGGGTAATCCTTGAGTAACCCAACTGAGTATTCCAAATTTAGATGTAAACTCGCCAACTCCAAGAATTCCGCCATACCAGGTTGCAACGTTGGTTAATACAAATAGATAAATTCCAACATTGCGGTTTGAAAGTAAATAACTTTCTGCACTATTGTTTTTCATTTTGGGAATAAATCCAAGAATGACGACAATGAGAAAAAATAATATTACAATTATTATATCAAGATTTGAAAATAAGACCATTTTTCCTCATTTTTTTTAGCTCTCTTATTACAAAAATAATTCCACCTGTAATTTTTAGCGATACAACATTTCCGGTTGCCATATTGCTGGTGCTTTCCCTTTCTCCAAATTTTAATGTGGAATTATCTAATGGATATTTTAATCCCTCTGAATTAATTATGGTTCTATCATCAAAAGCGTATAGTGAAATTGTCTCGTTAGGAATTGTGATTAGATTCGTTTCTTTTGAATAAGGGAAAAGAATTGTTTTTCCGTGAATGATAATAACCCTAATTCTATTATAATATTTGAGAACAATTCCAAGATTGCCAATAGAATGATCAAGTCTATCTCCAGTTCCGCCAAGCAAGTATGCCGTTTTATAACCCTTTTCAATTGCAAATTTGAGAGCCTTTTCAACATCAGTATCATCTTGGTTTACAAAACAAATTATTTCAGATTTATCCGAAAAATATTTCTTTACTTTTGGCTTTATGGAATCAAAATCGCCAATAATATAGTTTGGTACAACTCCCAACTTGAAAGCAGTGTTAGCACCACCATCTGCAGCAATAATGCTTTCAACTCCATTCTTCTGAAGATAGATAACTATTTCTTTTTTAGGTGAATCTCCGTTAGCAATTATTATTGTTGATTTCATTTTTTCATTTATCCAATTTTCATAAATCATAAATCATAAATTAAAGTTCAACTTTAATTCCAGTAGTAAAGCTTCTTTCTGCAGCTGGGAAAAACTCGTTCCCAGTTCCATAAGCAGCATACAAATTATCAAAAATATTATTTATTTGTACAAACATTTTAATTGAATTAAAAAACGGCTTTGCTTCAAATTGGTAGCTAAATAATGCGTTTGACACAAAATATAAATCTAATATATTATCATAATCTGTAATTCCCAAAATGTCACCAAAATTATCAGTATAATATCCACCAACATATTTAAGCCAAATTTGAGCAAACAACCCATTATAATTTAGTCTAATAATTCCATTTGCTGTTAAATCGGGGAAACCACTTATACTATTACCCTTTAAATTAATTAAATCTTTTTCACCTTTATAATAATTCCCTTTTTCAATTTTGTTTTTGCTGTAAGTGCCATTTACTGTAAAATCAATATAATTATTAATCTTAAATGTTCCACTTAACTCAACTCCAGTATGCATGGTTTTTTCCATATTTCCAGTAATTGGTTGCCCAAATCTGTCCAATTGGCCGCTTTTAACAATTTCGTCATTAAAAAGCATATAAAAAACATTAGCATTAAGTGTAATATTTTTGGAATTTAGACTTGTTCCTATTTCAAAACTATTCATTGTCTCAGGACGAACAAGTGGTTTATTAAAATCAAAATTTCCTTTTGAATCAACTTTAAATTGTGGAACTTCTCCCCCGCTCGATTCAGCTGCGTCGTAATAATTTTTGAGTCTAGGCTCGCGGGTAACTTTTGCAAAAGAAAAATATGAATTTATTTCACTATTAAATTGGTAATTAAATCCAAATCTTGGGTTAAGGAATATATTGTCAATTGAAAAATTATTCCCAACATATTTTTCATTACTAATGCTAAATTCATGATAAGCGAGTTGCAATTCTGCTAAAAGATTTAATTTATCTGTAATTTGGAATTGCTCATGCATAAAAAGATTGATAATATTTTTTGCGCCATTGTAAAAATAATATTGATAATCCGCTGGTACATTATCTGGGATGTTTTCAGCAAATCTAATATTTCCAAAATGATTAGAGCGATGAATTCTAAACTCACCTCCCAAAATCAGATTGCCATTTTTATGTTTTATGCTTACTCTTGGAATCCAGCCCCATTGAGTATTTTCGACTGTGGCGCGTATTAAAGCATTTGTTGGCACTTTTGATTTATCGTAACCATTTTCCTTTAATCGGAAATAATCGTCATAATAAACAGCCCAAGAGCCATCATAATCAAAAAATCCATCACCAAGCACCAAAAATAATGCAGAATTAACTTTTATATTATCACTAATTTTTATTTCATTTAGCAATTCATAATGAGGCTGCGAAAATTCTTCAATTTCAGTTGCCTTTCGTTTAGTTGACCACGGCTGAAATTGATTATTTGCTTTATCCCACTCCCAATATGAGTAATTTTCTTTACGTAACTTCCTATTTTTAATAATCTCTTTTGGAAGCCCAGTATAAACAAGACCATCAGAGATTGGTCCACCATAAATATTAATTTGAGAAGTAATATTTTCATCAAATCTAACTGCCGAGAAATAAAATGAATTTAAATTAACCCAACTTAAATTACGATAGCCATCACTAAGCGTTTTGGACAAGTTAACATAGATAGAATATTTTTCATCAATTAAACCACTACCAAATGTTGCAGAATATTTTCTAGTATTAAAACTTCCAAAATCTGAACCGAGAACTGTGCGTGGTTTATCCGAAAAATTAGAAGTAATAATATTAATTGAACCACCAATTGCAGGATAACCAATTACACCAGCACCAGCACCACGCTGTACTTGAATAATTCCAACACTCGATAAAATATTTGGCATATCGTGCCAATAAACATTATTATCCTCTGGATCATTTTGTGGAATTCCATTCACAGAAATAGCAATTCGGCGTTGGTCAAATCCACGAATTGAAAGATAATTATATCCAATTCCATTTCCACTTTCAGAATAAAATGTTGTAGATGGTAAATAACTTAAATATTCTGGAACATCTTGATGAACATAACTTTCTTCAATATCATTTTGGGTCACTTTAGCAAATGCCATTGGGGTAATACCTTTTTCACCAATACTACCTTCAACCAGCACAGTTTGGCTTGTAAAAGGTAATTTTTCAAGACTAATAAAATTGTTATTCACAAAACTTAAATCAGCAATACTAATCCTTTTTGACTTATATCCAACAAAACTAAATTGAATAATGCCACTATAATTTGTATCTAATTTTAGAGTGAAGTTGCCATTTTTGTCAGCAACTGCTCCAATTGAGGAATTTATTAACGAAACATTCGCTAGTGGAAGTGGAGTGCCGTCTAAAGATGTAATTTTACCCTTAATTACATTTGTTTGTGCAGTAATAATTGATGTAAATAACAATAACAAAACTAATAAGCGTTTCATTTTTTCTCCTTTAATTATAAAGTTATTTAAAATGAAAAAACCGTTTTTGGAAAACGGTTCCAGCTAATAATTTTATCCGTTTCCCTACGCCGGCATTACCCGGATCAGGTTAAAGGGTTTACTCTCAGTCTCGCATAACGAAACACCCCTAACTGTTTTTTCAAAATGTATTTAAACCTAATAAAAATAAAATTTAATTCATAATTTTTAAATCGATACCAGGTTTTATTTGATCGTTTTGCAAATTATTCCACTCCATAATATCTTTTATATGAATATCGTAATGTCGTGCAATTGTCCAAAGCGATTCACCTACTTTAACTTTATGAACTTTATTTGAACTTTTTGATTTTACGATATTGTTAACAACTTTAATTTCTTTCTTTTCACCTGGATAAACAATTAATTCTTGTCCAACTATTATTTTATTTCCTTTCAAATTATTCCAATTTCTTATTTCATTTGAACTTACAGAATATCTTTCTGCAATATGCCCAATAGTATCACCATTTTTTACAACATAAATTGTTTTATCTTTTTTAGTAATTAAATTTGTATCAACAGATTCTTGTGTTTTAGAAATATTTTCACTGGGCTGTATTTGTAAAGTTTTGCCAGCAACTATAGCATTATTATCTAGATTATTCCAAGATTTTAGTTCTTCGATTGAAACATTATGGTTCTCTGCTATTTGACCAATTGTATCGCCTCTTTTTATAGTGTAAACTCCATTTTTGCTTTCGTTTTCAACTAACTTGGTAGCACTTCCAGAAGTTTTTGAACTATACACTTTAAGCGATTTTCCAACAACAATTTTATTATTTCTTAGGTTATTCCATCTTCTTAGTTGCGAGGAAGAAACACCATAATTTTCAGCAATTTCACTAATAGTATCACCTTTTTTTATTTTATAAGAAATAAATTTTCCTGATTTACTATCATTATTGTTTTCAGAAGAATTGTTATTTTTTGAATATGATTCAACATGTTTTGATGAACCCACATAAACATGTAATTTTTTACCAACATTAATTCTGCTACTTTTAAGATTATTCCATTTTTTTAAATCACTGACTTTTACTCCATATTTTAATGCAATGTGCGATAACGTTTGTCCATTTTTCACCTTATGATCCATCCATTCTTCACCTGAATTACCATAAATTACGGAGAGTTTTTGCGATTGATCTAAATTATCCATTGCAGCATAATATTCTTTTTTATCTTTTATAACATAAATATTTAATTTCTGTCCAACATAAATAGACGAAGTATAAGGTATATTATTCCAATTACGTAATTCTGAAACTCTGATATTAAATATTTCGGCAATATTTACAAGATTATCACTACGTTTTACTGTATAATTAATCAATTCTTTATCTTTTGGAATAATAACTTCGAGTGAATCGTTTAAATTTTGTTCATATAACTTTTTATATTTGTCCAAATCATTATTATCACTAATTTGCAACTGATAAGGAGCATTATCGTCATATAAAGTTAATTGATCAACAGCGGGCATCTCATCTGTATCTATTATGAAATCCGATATTTGAAAATTTGAAATTGGAATTTTAAGCTCTTGATTTGGGTGAATTCTACTGCTTACTGAAATATTGTTAACTTTTGCTAATTGACTTAGTTGAACACTATATTTATAAGAAATGGCAGAAAGGGTTTCCCCTTTTAATACAGTATGAGTTACATATTGTAATTTAGCTATATCAGGAACCTGTTTCAAATTTTTCACAAAATAATCGTAAG
This sequence comes from Ignavibacteriales bacterium CG18_big_fil_WC_8_21_14_2_50_31_20, assembly GCA_002786785.1. Lineage (GTDB taxonomy): Bacteria > Bacteroidota > Ignavibacteria > Ignavibacteriales > Melioribacteraceae > 1-14-2-50-31-20. The sequence continues at coordinate 35,002 of PCUD01000116.1, forward strand.
TTATTGCTGGAATTTTTAATGGGTAACCACCATCATAATTTGGAGGAGTGTGGTTCTGTGTCAATTCAGGATTTAACTCAGATATTAAACTTAATTCAATACCAGCGCACTTTGCTAAAATGCTTAAATCAATAGGTTCGTTAATTCCGTATTCAGTTGTTTCAATAGCTTTTTGATATTTGATATTTTCAAATCCATATTGTGCTGGGTTACTACTAATTAATGTTACAGCAATGTATTGAGGCACATAATTTCTTGTTTCTTTTGGAAGAAATCTTCGGTATTTCCAAAAATTATTTGAACCAGCTTTCTGAATTGATCTTTTTACTCTTCCTTCACCACAATTATAGGATGCAATTGCTCCGTACCAATCGTTTAATGAAATATATAAATCTCTTAAATGTTTTGCTGCAGCTCTGGTGGCTTTTTCTGGGTTTCTTCTTTCATCAAGATAATAATCTGCTTTTAAATCATATAAACTACCCGTAGTTTTCATAAACTGCCAAATACCAACTGCTCTTGCCCATGAGCGGGCTGTAGGGTTTAATCCACTTTCAGCCATACTAAGAAATATTAATTGTTGTGGAACATTTTCTTCATTAAAAATTTTACCCATCATAGGAAAATATTTACCAGAACGCTCTAACCAATTTTGCATAGTGTTTCTACCACGGCCAGTAAAATACTCTATATATTGTTCAACATATCTATTTACTTCCAGTGGAAATTCACCAACAACTATTAAATTTGAAACAATTGAATTTGTGCTATCTTGCTCAGTGGTCAATTCATCAGGATCAAACTCTGGGATTTGGTTATTAGACCATTCATCAAACGCAGAAATTGACATACCTTCTGGAATGGAATCTAAACTTTCAATAAAATTTTGATAATCTTCAACAATAGAATTTTCAAGCTCATTATACGTGTCGTTGTTTTCCATATTTGGGAAATAACTTAAACGATTTATTTTTGACATTGCCTCTTCAAATGCTAAAATAGTTTCAGCATTATAACCTAAACTTTTATTTGCCATTGCATCAATATGCTTTAACCTAACTTCTTCCATTAGGTTATTAATTAAAAGTTGTGGGTCTAATTCAGTTTTTTCTGCACTTAGTTTTTTGTTATAATCACTCGTCTCAAAAATTGAACACGAAGTAATAAATAGAAATAATGCGATATATATTAGTAGTAAATAAGTATTTTTCAATTCTTCCTCAAAGTAGCATAAACGTTATCTAAATATAAGGCTCTTAAGCGTTTTTTGTCAAGTGTTTTATTAGAAGGATTGACTTATTTTATTGTTTTATATGAAGTTAATCTAAAATTAGACTATTAAAGATTATAATAAAATTGAAAAGTTCAGATAATCATATACTACTATTTGAAATAAGAAGAACTTCATCTGTGGTAAAAAAGTTTTGAATTTCAAAAAACTCAGAATCATCAATTCGTGATTCTTCGTCAATCAAAATTGGTTTTCCTATTATTTTGTTTGCAGGAAATTGATTAAAGTATAAAATTTTGTCAGAGATTCTAATAGCTTCTGATAATGAGGACGTAGAATAAAATATTGGAATTTCCATTTCAGAGGCCACTTTTCGAATCAACTCATAGAGTTCAAATTTTCTTTGTAATGGCAAAACGGAAATTGATTCATCAATTAAAATTAATTCTGGATTATTTATAATTGCTCTTGCAAATGAAATTCTAAATCTAAATCCAAAACTATAATTGTTTGGATAATGATCTTCGTAGCCATCTAAGCCAACATATTTAATTATATTTTTAAAAATACTTTCATCCGTTTTATCCAAATTAAAAAGAATATTTTCGCGAACATTTAACCAAGGAAATGATGATGGTTCTTTGGGAATATATATTCTTTTTTTATTTAATCCATTCTTAATTTTACCAATATTAGCAACTGATTTTAACAATGAGGTTTTTCCTTTACCTACAGGCGCTAAAATAGTTGTAACTTTTCCTGCTTCGATGTTGAAGGAAATATTTTCAAAAATTTGAATTGTGTGTCCAGACAAATCTGAATAATTCTTTGAAATTGATTCAATTTTAATGTTTTTATTATTCATACTATTCCCAGAACACTAATTTTGAAATAACAAAATCTAGAATTGAATTAACTGCAAGTATTAATATTGCAATAAAAATTCCAAGAGAGATTATTGCAAATAAATCGTTGTAATCAAAAGCTAATTTGTAAATTGCTCCAACTCCATTTACCGCTCCAATAAATTCGTAAACTATTACAGCGAGCCAAGCATTTGTATGTATTTTAACTAACTTTCCATAATAGTTTGGTTTTATACTTTTCCAAAAAACTTTTGATAGTATCTTGCCGTTTGATAAAACTAATGATTCAGCAGATTCTATATATTCCTTTGAAATTGAATTGGAAGCGTCTGAAAGAGTTGTAATTAAATTGCCTAATACTAAAAAAGTAATAAATACAAATTCAGCCAATAGCGAGTTAGGAAAAATGACATTAAACAATAATGCAAAAAAGAAAAATGAAAAATACTTGAAGGGACTTGAGATATTAATAATTCCATTAAAATTTAAAATTATATTCAGAAAAATTCTTATAAAGAATTCAATTATTAATATTGCCAAAAAAATTGCAGGGAACAAAATTGCGGTAGTTTCAAATAAACCATTTAATAAATTGTACTCTGTAATTAGCGAAGCAAAAGTTTCAAGCAACATAGATGGTTTTGGAATACTGCTTTGATTTACCCAAGCAAATTCAAATAATACAAGATATATCAAAATAAAAAATATTGTAATATTTGATTTAGATAATGTTTTAACTTCTTTTGTTTTATTACTATTCATTTTTTAGAAATTTATTTTAATTTAATAAACAATTAGCATACAATTATTTCTTATTCTTAAGTCAGTATGGATACTCGGCACATATATTCAAAAATAATTATTATGCTTAAATTAAGCATATCTAATCTAAAATACTCTTTTATTTTAATTACACCATTTAAATTTTCATAATTAAGTCGAAATCAAATCAAATATGATACTTTTTCATCATAAATCATTATTGCTTGAAACTACTAGAGGAATTACTCAAACAATAATGAATTTAGCTCAAAAAAGGAACATAATTTTTACTTCATTGTTTAATTTATAATTTTTTAATCATAAAAATATAGTAATATTTTCTGTGATTAAATTTTAAATAAAAATACTTGAGGTAATTTTATGAATTTAGAATATAAAAACATTAACAATAATCCATTGTCAGCTTTTATAAACGATAAGACTTATGATACTTTAAAGAATCACGGTTTAATTAATGAAAAATCAGTTAGGGATTATCTAATAAAGCAAAAATTTAAGGAACTTAGAAAGTCAAAAGTAAGTGCTTCATCAGCAATTGAAATACTAAGAGAGCAACATCCTTATCTTCAATTTGATACAATTAGAAAAATAGTTTATCAATAAATTGTTCTTGACATAGAATATAACAAATTATATATTGGATAATCGCTTGTTAAAAGTTGATAAGTTCTTTAATAGTGTTAATGCCCAGTATTTCCCCCCAATACTGGGCTTTTTAATTTTTTAATGAGATATTTATGGCTAAAGCAAAAAAACAGAATCAAAAAAAATTTAGTTTTATTTCACCTTTTTCAAATTATTGGCAAAAAGAAAATTATATTTTTCTTTCAATAGGAATTGTTTTATTAATAGTTGGCTATCTATTAATGGGTCAAGGAACTTGGGATAGTCAAATTTCACTTTCCGTTTCACCAATAGTTTTATTATTAGCTTATTTAGTTTTCTTTCCATTGTCAATTTTTTATAACAAAAAAGTAGAAAAGTAGATATAATTTTTCTGCTTTTGTAAAGGAAGGGCGATTTGAATTCCATTAAAATTGATAATTTTATCAAAATAAGATCAATTTTAGATATTGAGGGTATTGGAATAATAAAACTGCTTCGTTTAATAGAAGTTTTTGGTTCCATTGATAACCTTTTTAATTCCGATAACGTCAAATTAAGATTAACCGAAATTCTAAATTCTGATTTAACAAATAAAGTTACTAATACAATCCATAATTTTGATTCAATCAAAGTTAAATACAAAAGAGAAATTGAAAATTTAATTAAACTTAATGTTGAAGTTATTACTTATTGGGATGAAAATTATCCGCAGCAGTTAAAAAACATATTCTATCCTCCAATAATTCTTTATGTTTTAGGTAATTTATCTGAAAAAGATGAGCAATCAATTTCAATTGTTGGAACAAGACGAAACACAGATTATGGTAAATCAATTACAAATTATTTTTCATCTGAACTTGCAAAGCAAAATATTACAATTGTTAGTGGAATGGCTCGCGGAATTGATTCTGTAGCTCATAAGGCAGCAATTAAAGCTAATGGAAGAACAATTGCTATAATTGGTTCAGGACTCGATAATATTTATCCTCCAGAAAATAAAACTCTCTTTGAAAATATAATAGAAAACGGGGTTGTTATTTCTGAATTTCCATTAGGTACAAAACCCGATGCTCAAAATTTTCCCAAAAGAAATAGAATAATAGCTGGTTTTTCGTTGGGCACTTTAGTTGTTGAAACTAGAGAAAATGGCGGAGCAATGCAAACAGCAAAATTTGCTTTTGACCAAAACAAGGATGTTTTTGCAATTCCAGGAAATATTACAAGTGAACAAAGCAAAGGTACAAATATTTTAATACAACGAAATGGTGCCAAATTAGTCTTTGAGCCAAATGATATTTTACTTGAATTAGAATTAAAGTTGAATCCTATAATTGCAAAAACAATTCATAAACCAACAATTGATTTATCATTATTTGAACAAAAAACTTATTCTGTTTTGGAAGATTTGCCAAAACAGATTGATAAAATTGCAATCGATTCTAAATTATCAATTTCAGATACTTTGGTAAATTTGTTAACGTTGGAGTTCAAAGGGTTAATTCAACAGCTACCGGGAAAACAATTCAAAAAAATATAATTTACTTTTTTTGATAACTCTTTATTCCCTTCCAAATTTTTTTTAGTCTTTCCTTTAAATTATTTTCCTGTCCATTTTCTGTTGGTAAATAATACTGTGTGTTTTGCATTTCGGTTGGGAAATAGTTTTGAGGTAAAAAATTATTTTCATAATCGTGTGGGTATTTGTATTCCTTTCCATACCCAATTGATTTCATAAGGCTGGTAGGAGCATTTCTTAAATGAAGCGGTACACTGTACAAAGGATTTTGTCTAACATCTTGTTCCGCCAGCTTAATTGCCATATAAGCTGCATTGCTTTTAGGTGATGATGCAAGATAAGTAACACATTGTGCTAAAATAATTCTTGCTTCGGGCATACCAATTTTATGTACTGCACTAAATGTAGCTTCTGCCAAAACTAATCCATTAGGAGAAGCATTTCCGATATCTTCTGAAGCCAAAATTACTAATCTTCTAGCAATAAATAATGGGTCTTCGCCACCTTCAAGCATGCGAGCCATCCAATATATTGCAGAATCTGGGTCACTTCCACGAATACTTTTGATAAATGCAGATATTACATTATAATGCTCTTCACCCGCTTTATCATATAAAACATTTTTTTGCTGAATAATATTTTCAATTACTTCTTTTGTAATATTAATTTCATCTTTGTTTAATAGATATTTAACTGAATCTTCCAAAACATTTAACAAAATTCTTGAATCACCACCTGACACATAAATTAAAAAATTTTCATCAATTGATTTTATTGGAAGTGAACTCAAAAATTTATCCTCTTTAATTGCTCTTTGAATAATAGATTTTAAATCTTCAACTGAAAGAGCTTCCAAAATATACACACGAGCACGCGACCTTAGTGCTGGTATTACTTCAAATGAAGGATTTTCGGTAGTTGCACCAATTAATATAATTTCACCTGATTCTACCGAATTTAACAAAGCATCTTGTTGCGATTTATTAAATCGATGAATTTCATCAATAAAAAGTATTGTTCTTTTATTATATAGCGAATTTTGTTTTGCAATTTTTATAACTTCGCGCACTTCTTTTACTCCCGATGAAACAGCGTTAAGTTGAAAAAACTCGGACGAAGTTTTTGCAGAGATAATTTTTGCTAATGTTGTTTTTCCAGTTCCCGGTGGACCCCAAAATATCATTGAACTAATTGAATCATTTTCAATCATTGTTCCAATCGGCTTTCCTTTACCGACTAATTTTTGTTGTCCAAAAAATGAATTAAGAGAGTTTGGACGAATCCTTTCGGATAAAGGAATTTGTGGTATTTGAACTGAGTTATTCAATTTATTCTTGGATATTTATTTTTACTGGAATTTCGCTTTCGTATTTCATTCGATATTTATCACGTGCTACTTGCTCAATTTTATAATCGCTATTTTGTAGTGAATCAATTTCGGAATTTAATTTATCAATATGTAATTGAGCATTATTGATTCTTTGCTCTAACTCTGTAATTTCTTTTTTAAGATTAAAGTATTTAATAAAACCATTATCATTAATAAAAAGAAACACTAAAATTAATAAAATAAAAATTGCGTAAACTATTTTGAGAACTTTTTGAATAGTCATAATTATACTAATGAGTTCCTAATTATTTTATTAATCAATTCTTCAAAACCAATTCCATCAGCTTTGGCAGCTTTTGGAAGTAAACTTGTGCTTGTTAGTCCAGGAAGTGTATTTATTTCTAAGCAAAATGGATTGTATTCTTTATCTAACCTAAAATCAATTCTTCCATAGCTTTGGCATCCCACAGAGTTGTATGCAAGCAAGGCTTGACCTTGTAACATTTCTGTAACTTCAATAGGCAAATTGGCAGGAACTTCATATTCACTCATTCCGGAAGTATATTTGCATTCATAATCATAAAACGAATGTTTTGGTTTAATTTCCACAATTGGCAAAACATAACTGTTGATTATGCCTACTGTAACTTCATAGCCAGCAACATATTGCTCAATTAAAATACTATTTGAAAACTGAAATGCGATGGAAATTCCTTTTTCTAATTCATCAAAACTAGCACAAATAGAAAGTCCAATTGCGGATCCTTGATCATTGGGCTTTACAACTAAAGGATAGCTGAAACTTTCCGTTATTGTTTTTTTTATTTCATTTAAATTAAAATTATTTTTTTTAATGTAAATCCAATTTGCAGTGCTAACTCCACTATGCTTAATAATGCTTTTAGTAATGTGCTTATCCATTGATGCAGCTGAAGCCAAAATACCAGAGCCAGTATAAGGAATATTTTTAAACTCTAATAACGATTGAACTTTTCCATCCTCACCCCAAGTTCCATGTAAAGCATTAAAAATAATATCAACTCCATCCAAAAAATTAGAATTGATAGCATCAACATAATTTTCGGCTGAAATTGGGAAACAATCACATTCTGCAAAATATTCAGCTTCTGTTTTAGGCTGATTTGTACCGTAAGCTGGGTCAATTAAAACTATTTTATATCCCAAATTTCGTAAAGCTTTTAACACTCCTTCGGCAGAATGTTTTGAAACAGCGCGCTCAGTTGAAGCACCACCAAACAAAAGTCCTACAGTAATTTCACTATTAAGCATTTATATTTACCTTATTATTTTCACTAATTTTAATTCCATACGTTGTTTCTGCAATGTAGTATAATTCTTCAATTTGCTCATTGCTAAGTTTTTTTAGGTTTCCAATTGATTCAGCAATAAATATAGTCTTGGAAACATGCTCCAATTTTTCCATCCTAAAATAAGCCGATTCAATAGTTGTGCCAACTGCAACAGCACCGTGGTTAGATAGCAAAAACACATTTGCAAAATCAATAAATGGGTCCAAAGAGTCAGCCAACTTGTTTGTTGAAGGTGTAGAATAATTACAAATAGGAACTTTTCCTAAAGTTAAAATTACCTCTGGGAAAATGTTGTTTGGAAATTGCTCACGTGAAGAAGCAATAGCTGTTGAATAGACTGGATGACAGTGGATAACTGAATTAATTTCTTTTCGAGTATTATAAATTTTTAAATGGAGTTTTGCTTCTGTTGTAATTTTACCAATTCCATCAATAAGGTTTCCATTAGAATCAATTGTTAAAATATCTGCTTCAGTAACATCTCCTTTATTTACTGCGGAACGTGTTATTAAAAATCTGCCCTTATCAAGTCTCACAGAAAGGTTTCCATCAAAAGCAGCAACAAAACCTTTTTCATAAACTTTGTGACAAATTTTAACTAACTGATTTTTTAGATTCATTTCATTTCAAGTTTAGAAATTATTTCCATATTTACTAATCCGTCAAATGCTGTTATTAATGGCTGTTCATTTTTTATAAATGCCCTTTGAACATCTCGTAACAAGAATAACTGTCTATTTGCACGGCGTCTAAATGCTTTTTTCCCTTCATTTTTAAGACTAATTGTCATTTTAGAAGCAGCATTTCTTTTACCAATCATATTATCAATAATAATAGTTCCTTTATTTCCAAGAATTTCAATTCTATTAATTGGCTCGCTTACATTAAAAGAAACATTAAAATCACCATATCCACCATTTTCAAATTTAACTAAAGCAGCGGCAAAATCATCAACTTTGCTATCATAAACAACATTATCAACTGCTCCACCAATAATGTTAAATTCACCCCCAAAGTAGCGAAGTAAGTCAATCATGTGCGGGCCAAGATCACGCAAAGCTCCACCGCCACTTTCGCTTATTTTAAATCTAAAATTATCGTTTGGTTGGAAATCATAATTAAATTTAAGAGAAATTGATACAATCTTCCCAATCAAGTTTCTATCAATAAACTCTTTGGTTTTTTTAATAATTGGGTGGTGGCGCATAACAAAATTGACAGTAAGAATTACATTGTTTCTTTCGCAAACTTCAACCATTTCTTTTGCTTGTTCTTGTGTAATTGAAAGAGGTTTTTCGCAAAGAATATGTTTACCTGCATTTGCGGCAGCAATTACTTGCTTATAATGATCTGAGTTTTTGCTTGCAATATAAACAGCCTCAATATCACTATTCAAAAATTGTTGAAAATTATTGAAGCTTTTTTCAGCATTAAATTTCTTTTTTATAAATTCTGCACGATGCAAATTGGAACTATAAACAGAAACAAGTTTGCTCTTTTTAAGGTGGTGAAAAGTTGGCAAAAAAGTATTTTCCAAAAAACTTCCGCATCCAGCAACTCCCCATTTTAATTTTTTTGTGAGTTGCTTACTTAAAATAAGATTATTCAAATTTTTCCTCATATTATAAATTCAATTTTTTCATTAATAAATTTATTGGATTTGAATTTTGCATAATATAAAAATGAATTGCGGGTGAGCTATTATTAAGTAAATCCTCAACTTGCTTTGCAGTCCAGCTAACACCAATTTCAACAATATGTTCATTTTTAGTTTCAGATATTTCATTAACTAATTCTGCAGGCAAATCAATGTGGAAATTTTTTGGTAGTGAAGTTAATTGATTTTTGCTAGTTATCATTTTAAGTCCAGGGATAATTGGAACATTAATACCTGCTGCTTTGCATCTTTCAACATAATTGTAATAATATTTGTTGTCAAAAAACATTTGAGTAACAATATACTCAGCACCTGCATCTACTTTTGCTTTTGCATGTTTAATATCGGTATCAATATTAGGCGATTCAAAATGTTTTTCAGGATATCCACCAACACCAACACAAAAATTAGTTTTGTCAGCATTTAGAAGAGTATCCTCAACATATATTCCGTTATTCATATTATATATTTGTTTAACTAAATCTTCAGCAAATTCGTTTGTTGATCGCCCGAATTTTATTGGTTTTTTGTACCCGCTATCATCTCCACGTACAGCAAGAACATTATCAATTCCTAGATATCTTAATTCAATAAGGAAATCTTCTGTTTCTTCTTTTGTAAAACCATTACAAATCACATGAGGTACGGCATCAATTCCATATTTATTTTGAATTAATGCACAAATTCCTAAAGTGCCTGGACGTTTTCGCTTAATTTTCATATTAAATCCACCATTTGCAGTTTCTTCATATAAAATTTCAGCTGCATGACTTGTAATATCAATAAATGGTGGATTGTATTTAACCAAATCTTCTAAAACGCTTAACAATTGCTTAATATCACCACCCCGTTTGGGAGGAATTATTTCAAAACTGATTAAAGTTTCATTTGCTCTATCAAGGTGTTCGGTAACTCTCATTTTCAACTCTTATATTTATTCAAAATTTTAATAATGATTAGATTTTTCTTTTATTTAAATCAATTTTCTAAAAGTAAATTTACCATTTTCTAATCGTATTTCCACGTCATCTATTTTGTGTTGTTAATTTTAGCAAATTATAATTTCTATTTTCAATATCAGAAGTATTAATATTTATTTTTAAATATTCACCGTTTAGCCAAAATTTTGTCATGTCACTGTAATGGTCACTCATAAAATAACCCGATTCACCCGTTGGTAAAATAATGTTTACTTCATCTGGTTTAGCGAAATCATAAATAAATCTTAAAGCAGGCCCCAATTTATTTTCATATGAATCTGTGTTTGTAAAAGAATATTCTGTATTAAATATTGTTGTTCCATCACCCCCAATTGGAAATGGCCCTATGTTTAATATTTGTTCTAACATTGGCGTACTTTGTGCAAATAAATGTTTAAATGTAACTGAATGAAAATTCATCCATTGCCAAAGAGCAATATTTTTGCCCATCTTAAACTCAAGCGAAGAAAGTGCATCAGCTAAACTATTTCTAATAATTTCTTTTTGTGATTCTTGTTTTTCAGTATTTACATTGTCCCACCATTCCGAACTTCTATCCTCCAATAATTCTCTTACTGTTCTATATGGAATATTTGCTATAAAAACATACTCTTCAAAAAGTTCATCCCCCATTTCATCTAAAAAGATATTCTTCATTAACTGCTTAAAATATTCGTTAAATATTGTTGGTGTTTGGCTTTTCATATCCATCACAAAATCCCAATTACGAAGTAGATTTAGTGCAGTATTTAAGTTTTCATCTTTAATATTAACACCATTAAAAGCATCCAATATAAATGGCACACTTTGTTTTGCATAATGCGAATAAAAATCATTTTGATATTTTTTAAAATCTTTTGATGAATGTTTTTCTTTTTTAATTAAAAGCTCATTGATTCTTTCAATTCTAGAAGCTGGTTCCCACAAATTTGAGATATGATAATTAAAATCCTTAACCGTTTTATTATTAGCTGAAGCTATAAAATTATTACTTGGATTAAATACTTTTGGCATTTGATTATATGGCACAAATCCTTGCCAATCATTTACCGTTGTAGTTCCATCATAAATTAATGTTGGGCTAATATTATTACGAATTGGAAGTTTAGCTCCACAGATATACCCAATATTTCCATCTTTATCTCCATAAACGAAATTTTGTCCTGGTGCAGTAAAATGCTCAACACCATTTTCAAAATCTTTCCAATTATTTGATTTATTTATTGATAACATGGCAAAAATTTCGTCAGTTTTATCCAATGCTGTCCAACGCATACTAATTTTAGCATTTTGAATTTTGTCGTCAGTTTGTTTTGACCCAAAAGGATGAATATTCGAAATTATTGGTCCACGGTGATTTTTTTTAACTAAATAAATAATTGGATTTTCACCATTAACAAAAATTGTATCCTTTCTGATTGAAAGCTCCATCCATTTATTATCAAGAAAATATTTAGTTTCAGTCGAATCGAACTTTTCAATATAAAAATCTGCATCATCAGCCATTACATTTGTTAAAGCCCACGCTATGTTTTGGTTTTTACCAATAATAAATGATGGTAAACCAGGAATTGAAAAACCCTCACCATTCCAGCCATTACTTCTGATAACTGAAAACATAAATTTACCAGGTGCTTGAAAAGCCAAGTGTGGATCATTTGCTATAATAACTTTTCCACTTTCCGATTTATTGCTATTTACCACCCAATTATTTGAGCCAATGTGAGTACCAACAAAACCCACAAATTGACGAAATGCTTTATCAACTTTATAAAAATCGCTATTCAAAGGTGAAGATAATCCTAATATTTTTGGAATTATTGTAGGTGCATTTTCGTCAAAATCGGGGAGTATTTGTTTTGCTTTTTCTTCACCAAGTTTTTGGACAAGATTTGAAAAAGCAATATCTGTCCACCAACTTATATTTAGTTCCCAAGCCATTAATTTTGCAATTATTAAGCTGTGCTCGGGTTTCCATAATTCTGGTTCATAATTAAGAACATCAAATTCAAAACTGTAATTCTCATCTGCTTCCTTAATATATGAGTTAACTCCTGCAGAATATGCTTTGAGATATTTTATGGAAAGCGGGTTTAATTTTGGAAATGATTCTTGAACTAATTCATATATTCCAATTGTACGAAACATTTTATCAAAAGGAATTGTGGCACCTCCAAATATTTCGCTTAATCTTCCCTCGCCAGCTCGTCGCGAAATATCCATTTGGAAAAGTCGTTCTTGAGCATGTACATAGCCAAGTGCGAAAGCGGCATCAAGTTCTTCCTCAGCAATTATAAATGGAATTGCGAACTCGTCACGATATATTTTAACCTCGTTTGAAATTCCTTTTACACTAACTTCGCCGCTATATTCTGGAATTTTTGATTTAAGAATAAAATATGAAATTACTACAATTCCAACCAAAAGGGCTAAAATTGTTGCGAATAAACCTAATCCTATTTTAAAATATTTTTTCATCATTATTTTCTTCTTCGTTTCCAAAATCTAACAAATAATTTTCATCTGTTTCATCAATAATTGCTTCAGATATTTCTTTTTTTGATTTAATTCCAAGACTTTTAATCTTTTGAACTTGGGAAACTAAATTGCCCTTTCCAGTCGATAGTCTGCTAAGAGCAGTTTCAAATGAATTTTTTGCTTTGTCCAAATTAGCACCAATATCAAGAAGCGATTCAGTAAAGTTCACAAATTTATCGTGTAAATCACCAACCCGTTTTGCAATTTCTTGTGAATTTTTATTTTGTCTTTCATATCGCCAAATATTTTGAATCGTTTTTAAAGTAACCAATAATGTGCTTGGAGTTACAATTACAATGTTTTTTTCAAAGGCTTCGCTAAATAATTCTCTATTGTTTTCCATTGCAAGCATAAAAGCCGATTCAATTGGAATAAACATTAAAACATAATCAAGCGATTTAATTTCTTCAATATCATCATAATTTTTAAGACTTAATCCTTTAATATGGTTTTTAATGCTCATTAAATGCTCTTTTAAGTATTTTTCTTTTTCATTTAAATCGTCAGTTTTATAATAATTTTGGTAAGCAACAATTGAAACTTTTGAATCGATGATTACATCTTTATTATTTGGAAGATGAACAATTGCGTCTGGACGTTTACGTTTTTTTTCTTCATCTGTAAACGATAATTGAGTTTCATATTCTCTTCCGTTTTGTAAACCAGATTCTTCCAAAACGCGTTCTAATATTACTTCGCCCCAAGCTCCTTGTTTTTGTGAATCCCCTTTTAAAGCATTTGTTAAATTAAGTGCTTCTTTGCCAAGTTTTTCGTTTAATTCTTTTAAGCCATCAATTTGAGTTTTAAGTGCCGTTCTATCGTCAGAATCATTTTTATAAACATCATTTACTCGTTTCTTAAATTCAGCAAATTCATCTTTTAATGGAGTTAAAATTCCCTCAATATTATCCTTGTTTGTCTGCGTAAATTTTTTGCTTTTTTCTTCCAAAATTTCGTTGGAAAGATTTTTGAATTGATTTAACAACTCGTCTTTTGAGTTTTCGAGTAGCTTTAATTTTTCAATAGTACTTTCTCTTTCCTTTTGAAGTGCGGTTTCAATTTCGGCTTTTTGTTTTACCAACAGTGTATTTTCATTTACCTTTTGATTTAATTTCTCCTCAATCAGTTCTATTTTTGACTCTAATTCGCCAATTCTTGAAGCTTTTTCTTTAAGCTGCGAGTTTTCTTTTTCTAAAATTAAAAACCTTTCTTTATTCTCATTTTCAATAGTTGCTTTTGCTAACTCAACCTTATTTTTAGTTAATGAATTTGCTACTACATAAGAAATTGCAAAACCAATAATTAATCCAACCATTCCAATTATGAAACTTATTCCGCTAATCATTAAATCCCCTTTTAATTTTGGCAATAAAAATCTTTTTGGAAAAATACAAAATTCACTAACCAATAACATTTACTAAACATAATATTTTACCTTTTGCCGAATAATAGCATCCATTCACCGAATTAGACTTCCAACTTGCAGAACATTATTTAAATTTGCATCACATTTAATTAGGAAAAATGATGGAAGCAAAATTAAAACCAAATACTATTGTTGGAATTTTTATAATAATTATTGGTTCGTTATTTTTATTAAAAAATTTTGGTGTTTTACCTCAAGAATTTTTTTGGAAAATATTTGGCTGGCAAGCAATTATAATTTTAATTGGAATTATTTTTTATTTCAATTCTAATAAATCAATTGGGGTAACACTTATTGTTTTAGGTATTTTAAGCTGGATTCCAGATATTTGGCCAGTTTTAATTATAGCATTGGGTGTTTTTGTTATTATTAAAAACAAAACAAACTATTTTAGCAATGCAAAAGCTGAAAACTCTTCTGATATTTATGATCCCAATCAAATGATAAATGATGTTTCCATATTTGGAGGGGCTAAAAAATCCTATCAAATAGATAAATTTAAAGGTGGTAATATTACTGCAATATTTGGAGGTTCCGAAATAGATTTATCTGATTGTACACTTGCCGATGGTTCAAATAAGCTAAATATCTTCTTTTTGTTTGGAGGCTCAAACATTAAAGTTCCAAGCTCTTGGAAAGTTCTAATTGAAGTTACTCCAATTTTAGGTGCTTTTACTGACAGAAGAATAATTCAGCAAAGTCAAGTTTTTGATAATTCAAAAACACTAATTATTAGTGGTGTTACCATATTTGGTGGTGGCGAATTAAAGAATTATATTAAATTTTAGGAGTTAAAAATGAGAAATAACGACTCAAAAGTAATTGTTGGTGTGCTTTTAATCATAATTGGACTTTTTTCATTTAGCGGAAATTTCTTAGGGCTTCCATTCCACTTTACTCATTATCTTTTTTCAATTCCAGGTATATTAATGATTGTTGGATTATTTATTCTTTTAAATCATAAC